>JAFAQO010000616.1 GCA_019246375.1 Mycobacterium sp.
AGCGTGGCTGAGCGGCGAATCCGCTCAGTGGTACCGGGAGGTCTGCATTCAGTTGTTGACGCGGCCGGCGTGGCTAGGCACGCCGCCCGGCTACCCCGCGCTTGCTAGCCCTGCCGCTGCTTGTGGCGCGGATCTGAGCAGATCACCATGACCCGCCCGTGCCGGCGGATCACCCTGCATTTGTCGCAGATCGGCTTGACGCTCGGGTTCACCTTCACGGCTGTTTCGATCCTGTCCTGTCTTCTCGTCGGTTCAGTGTTCGGGCGTTTCGTTACTTGTACCGGTACACGATGCGGCCCCGGGACAGGTCGTAGGGCGATAACTCCACCACCACCCGGTCCTCGGGCAGGATGCGGATGTAGTGCTGCCGCATCTTGCCGCTGATGTGCGCGAGCACCTTATGACCGTTTTCCAGCTCAATGCGGAACATCGCATTGGGCAGGGGCTCGACCACTCGGCCCTCGACCTCTATGGCGCCGTCCTTCTTTGCCATTAGCTTCCGGCAATCCTCCGTATGCTTCTTGTCGTCGTTGCGTTTCGTTGCTGTCAGTACGCCCAATTCCGGGCAGCACCGGCACCGACTACAAAACGTGAGCCGGTAGTAGGAAATTCCGCGAAATTCCCGGACTGGGCACGCAAAGAGCCGGCACGAATGCCGCACCGTCCCTCCACAATACCCGCACCATCACGCTGGGCCAAAAAGCCGATGGCGGCCCAGTTCGAACCGTGGTGAGTGGGTTCTAACCAGGGCGGCGTCATCTCGCCCAGGTGAGCGGCCTATTACCGGCGGGCAGCAACGGACAGCAAACGGCACCTGTTTATCGCGGCTCGACAATCTGACCAGCTCACGCGGGAATTTGCAAGGCGTATGAAACGACGATTCGTTTGGCTAGCAACGACTGTGTCTAGTGGGGCGGTTCGCGTCTGACCGGCTTTGGTTTGGCCGCCTGTTTCCCCCGGCCCCTGTGGTGTCCGTGCTGGAGTCCGCGTTGCCGGCGCGTCCGCACCAGCCGGAATAGGACGCGTCGGCCGACCGGTTGGAGCGACTATGACGAATTCTGCTGCGAGCAAGCCCAACCTCGGCCGCTTCGGCTCTTTCGGCCGCGGGGTAACACCTGAACAAGCGAAGGACATCGAGTCGCTCGGCTACGGCGCCGTCTGGGTGGGCGGTTCACCACCCGCCGAGCTGGAGTGGGTCGAGCCGATTCTCGAGCAGACGAACACACTGCAGATCGCCACCGGCATCGTCAACATCTGGACCGCGCCCGCAAAACCTGTGGCCGAGTCGTTTCATCGCATCGACAAGGCCTACCCGGGCCGCTTCCTCCTGGGCATCGGCGTCGGTCATCCTGAGGCGCACACCGAATACCGCAAGCCATACGACGCGTTGGTGTCGTACCTGGACCGGCTCGACGATTACGGCGTGCCCGCCAACCGCCGGGTGGTTGCGGCGCTCGGACCGCGGGTGCTGAAGTTGTCGGCCGAACGCAGCGCCGGAGCACACCCTTACTTGACCACACCCGAGCACACCGCTCAGGCCCGCGAACTGATCGGTGCATCGGCCTTCCTGGCGCCCGAACACAAGGTTGTGCTGACAACCGACGCAGACCAGGCCCGTACGGTGGGCCGCAAGGCCTTGGACATCTATTTCAACCTCGCCAATTACCGCAACAGCTGGAAGCGGCTGGGCTTCACCGACGACGATATCGCCAAGCCGGGTAGCGACCGCCTGGTGGACGCCCTGGTCGCCTATGGCACACCTGACCAGATCGCGGCACGGCTGAAAGAGCACCTCGATGCCGGTGCTGACCACGTGGCTGTCCAGGTCCTCACCCGAGGTGACAAGCTGGTCGAGGCGCTGGCCCAACTGGCCGGCCCGCTCGGACTAACCCCGGCCTGAGCAACCGGAGTCCTACCAGCGCATCGAAAGTCGTTACCCGGGACGGTTTCTGCTGGGCATTGGGGTAGTCCACCCTGGGCACACCCGGGAGTACCGCAAGCCCTATGACGCGCTCGTCGGATACCTCGATGAACTCGATACCGCAAAAGTGCCGACCAGCCGTCGCGTGATCGCGGCGCTGGGTCCTCGGGTGCTTGACCTATCGGCGCGGCGCAGCGCGGGAGCGCACCTACCTGACCACGCCGGAGCACACGGCCAAGGCGCGAGAACAATTGGGCGACACCGTGTTTCTGGCTCCCGAGCACACCGCATCGTCGCCCGTCTAGAGTTCGATGGCCCGGTTCCTCCTCGTGCCACACGGGGCCCGCATCGTCGCCGGGCTAGAGTTCGACCATGCGGTTGCTGGTCACCGGCGGCGCCGGCTTCATCGGCGCCAACTTCGTGCACAGCGCTGTGCGTCAGTACCCCGACGATACGGTGACGGTCCTGGACGCCATGACGTACGCAGGCAGCCGAGAGTCTTTGGCGCCCGTCTCCGATCACATCCGACTGGTGGAAGGTGACATCACCGACTCAGAGCTGGTCTCTCGGCTGGTCGCCGAGTCGGACGTGGTTGTGCACTTCGCTGCCGAAACTCATGTCGACAACGCGCTCGCCGACCCTGAGCCGTTCCTGCACACAAACGTCATCGGGACGTTCACGGTCCTCGAGGCGGTACGGCGCCACGGTGTGCGGCTGCACCAAGTTTCGACCGACGAGGTCTACGGCGACCTCGCGCTCGACGACCCGCAGCGGTTCACCGAATCCACGCCCTACAACCCGTCAAGTCCTTACTCATCGACCAAGGCCGCTGCCGACATGTTGGTACGTGCCTGGGTGCGCTCCTACGGGATACATGCCACAATCTCGAACTGTTCCAACAACTATGGGCCGTACCAGCACGTGGAAAAGTTCATTCCGCGGCAGATCACCAATGTCCTGACCGGTCGAAGACCCAAGTTGTACGGCAGCGGCGTCAATGTCCGCGACTGGATTCACGTCGACGACCACAACGATGCCGTGTGGCGGATCCTCGACCGCGGCCAGCCCGGGCGGACCTACCTGATCGGCGCCGACGGCGAGCGCGACAACCGGTCGGTGTTGCGTACCCTGCTGCGGCTGATGGGCTGCGATCCCGACGACTTTGACCACGTTCCCGACCGTGTCGGCCATGACTTGCGGTACGCCATCGACCCATCGACTCTGTACGACGAATTATGCTGGGCCCCAAAGTATACCGACTTCGAAGAGGGCTTACACAACACCATTGAGTGGTATCGCGCCAACGAATCATGGTGGTCTCCATTGAAGGATGCCGTAGAGGCCCGATACGAAAAGCGCGGTCAGTGAGATGAAAGCCCGCGAACTCGGAATCCCTGGTGCTTGGAAAATCACCCCCCAACTGCATACCGACTCCCGCGGGATGTTCTTCGAGTGGCTGACTAGCCGCGAATTCTCCGCTTTCAACGGCC
>JAFAQO010000631.1 GCA_019246375.1 Mycobacterium sp.
CGTGGCGTACAACTGCGAGCACCGGCCAAAAAGGGCCTTAGGAGGCCAGCGCTTTCAAATCCGGACGCCCACCGAGGCGCTGCACAGTGGCGCTCGCGGCAGCGACCGCCAGCTCGCCCGCGCCAGTAGCGTCCTCGCCTCGCCGCAACGCCGCGATCATTCCGGCCACAAAAGCGTCACCGGCGCCAGTGGGGTCGATCACCTCCACCTCCGGCAGCGGGAACAGCCGGCTGCCACCGCGCCACACCAACAGATTGCCGACATCAGGTAAGGCCACGGCTACCAGATCCGGTCCCGAGTCGAGCAACCGGTTCGCAAATTCGGTTGCCGCGGACTCCGAGCCGACCGGCTCACCGGCCATCAGTTCGGCTTCCTTGGCGTCGGCGCGGATGACAGCCACTAACTGCATCAGCTCCTCATGGATGTCACCCTGAGGAGCGCCGTCTGCCACAACCCGTGCGCCGCGCTCCCTGGCCCGTCGAGCAGCGGTCAGCACGGTCTCCGCCGGCTGTTGCAGTTGCAGCGACACGGTGTCGGCCGAGTCGAAAACCGCGGCTGCCCGTTCCAGGTCATCGACGGTTACCAGTGTGCTGTCCGGAATATCTTCGAATAACCGGCGGCTGCCGGGCTCATCGACCAGATCGACCAGCAGCGCGGTCTGACCCCGCCAAACGACACCCGTGGTGTCAATGCCGTCGTCAGACGCTTGTCGCAGGACTGACCTTCCCTCGGGGTCGTCACCTACCACCCCCACCAGCGCGACCGGCACGCCAAGCTGGGCCAGGCCGACAGCTTGGTTGGCGCCCTTACCGCCAAGCAATTCGCGGCGCTCGACGACCGACGATGATCCGCCTGACGCCGGCAACCCGTCACTACGCAGCACCAGGTCACGCCCGATCTGCCCAACCACTACGACGCTCATGTATGCAGATGTGCCCGCGGTCGACCCTGCCGACACCTGCCAATGTTGTGACAGCCCTGCGGTTAGGCCGCCAACCCGTCGCTGCGCCTTTCGGTTCGTGCTTGTGATCGCTTGTCGCGCCGCCAGCCCCGTACCGCGGCGATCGCGGTCTTCAGGCCGCGCCGGCGCCCGGTCGCCGCGTCGGTGCCCACGACACCAGGCTCGAGAGCGGCGAACATCCGCTCGCTGCGCGTCTCCGGAGCATTGTCGGCGGTGTCGCGCAGGTACTTGTCCGGCAACGACAGCTTGGCGATCGTGCGCCATGTCTTAGCGTACTGGAGCAGGAACGGTCCGGTCGTGTACGGCAGGTCGTACTTGTCGCAGACCTCGCGCACCCGCAGTGAGATCTCGGCGAGCCGGTTGCTCGGCAGATCGGGATACAGGTGGTGTTCGATCTGGAGGCACAGGTTGCCGCTCATGAACCGCATGGCGGGCCCGGCGTTGAAGTTGGCGCTGCCGAGCATCTGCCGCAGATACCACTGCCCCTTCGTTTCACCGATCATGTCGGTCTTGGTGAATTTCTCCGCCCCATCAGGAAAATGACCGCAGAAGATCACGGCGTTGGACCAGAGGTTACGGATCACGTTGGCCATCACGTTGGCCTTGAGCGTCGACATATAGGTCGCGCCCGGTGACGCGGACGTCAGCGCCGGGAACGCGACGTAGTCCTTGAACACCTGGCGACCGGCTTTGGCCAGGAACTCGTCGATCCGGCGCCGGGCTTCCTCCTGGTCCGCCCGGCCTTTGAAGATCTTGCCGATCTCCACGTGCTGCAAGCCGACGCCCCATTCGAACGCGATCGCGAGCAGCGTGTTGAAGAGCAGGTTAAAGAGGTTGTACCGCTTCCAGCGCTGGTCTCGGGTGACACGCAGCATGCCGTAGCCGACGTCGTCGTCCATGCCGAGGATGTTGGCGTACTTGTGGTGCACGAAGTTGTGGGTGTACCGCCAGTGCTTGGCCGCCCCGCTCATGTCCCACTCCCAGGTTGAGGAGTGGATTTCCGGGTCGTTCATCCAGTCCCACTGGCCGTGCATGACGTTGTGCCCGATCTCCATGTTCTCGATGATCTTGGCCACACCCAATGTGAGTGCACCTGCCCACCACGCCGACTTCCGCGAGCTGGCCGCCAGCAGCACCCGGCCGCTCACTTCCAGCGCGCGCTGAGCAGCGATCGTGCGGCGGATATAGCGAGCGTCCCGCTCGCCCAGAGAGTCTTCGACATCCTGACGGATGAGATCCAGCTCGTTAGCCAGGTTTTCGATGTCGGCGTCGGTGAGGTGTGCGAATACGTCGATGTCAGTGATCGCCATCGTCTTACCTTCCCGCAGTCGTGCAGTCGCTGACCTACGCTATCGTAACCTACGAATCCGTAGGTTACCAGTAAGTAGCTCCTATATGTCGAGCACGCAATCGCCCGACGCCGCCGAAACGCACGTCTGGATCCGCGTTCCGGGCTCCCGTTCATCGCCGGTTCGCAGGTCACGGGCGTGGCCTTCCAGCAGGCCGACCATACAGGATTTGCAGATGCCCATCCGGCAACCGAAGGGCATTTGCACACCCGCCCGCTCGCCGGCATCCATCAGCGAAGTCGCCGCATCGGCCACGGCGCTCTTCCCGCTTTTCGCGAAAGTGATCCTCCCGCCCGCTCCGGCCGGCGCCGCCCGCGACACCGCAAACCGCTCGAGGTACAACCGATCCGTCAAACCGGCCGCCGACCAGACGCCTTCGGCGTCGTTCAACATCGTCTCGGGACCGCAAGCCCAGGTCTCACGCACACGCCAATCGGGCACTTCGGTGTCAAGCCGATTCAAGTCGAGCCGGCCCTGGGTGCGGGTCGTGCGCAGCCGCAGCTGGTAACCCGGCTGGTCGCGCGCCAAGTCAGCCAGCTCCGCACCGAACATCACGTCGGCGGCGGTCGGCGCAGAGTGCAAATGGATCACGTCGGTGATCTGACCGCGTTTGGCCAGCGTGCGCAGCATCGACATCACCGGCGTGATGCCCGACCCGGCCGTGACGAACAGAATGGCCGGCGGCGCGGGGTCGGGTAGCACGAAATTGCCCTGCGGCGCCGCCAGCCGCACGATGGTGCCCGGCGCGACACCGGCCACCAGGTGGGTCGACAGGAAACCCTCCGGCATCGCCTTGACCGTGATGGTGACCGTGCGCGCGCTGCGCACCGGACTCGACGTCAACGAATACGACCGCCACCGCCACCGCCCGTCCACCAGCAACCCGATCCCCATGTACTGACCCGGCTGGTAGTCAAAAGTGAACCCCCACCCGGGCTTGATCACCAGCGTCGCGGAGTCCTCGGTTTCCCGGCGGACCTCCACCACGCGGCCGCGCAATTCCCGCGCCGACCACAGTGGATTGGCCAGATGCAGATAGTCGTCGGGCAGCAGTGGCGTCGTCATACGGGCGGCGACCCGCCGTAACAGATGCCAACCCGGATGCTTGTCCACACCGCCAACAGTAGGACGCTGGGTGTCGACCACGTCGGCGGTGACCTTTGCGACGTGTTTGCTCATACGAACTCCGGTACAGATGGGTGTTGCGGTTAACCGAACCGCGCATACCAAACCTACGGTACCGTAACCTACGGTTGCGTATCCACCACCAGGGTGCCTGGGCTAGAGCAGGTCGAGCAAGAACGGCAGCTCTTGAGTGGCATACCAGGCCAGGTCGTGGTCCTGGGCATCGCCGACGAGCAGTTCAGCGTCCTCGTCGCCGAGATCGGCTGCGTCGACAACCGCGATCGCCGCGGTGACGGCCGCTTCGGCGGCGGCGTTGTCGACGAACGCGGCGATGACGTCGTCGATTGCGATAGGACCGCCGAGCCGGACCACGGCGTCGTCAAGATCTGGGCGCAGGGTGACGTCGCCGGCCTCAGCAGCCAGCACGGCACGCCGCGGCGGCAACTCGCTTTCGGTGGACTGCGAGGCATCAGCGGCCGTCGCCACCAGCCGCAGTGAGGCCAGCGCGGCCTCACGCAGCGCCACCTCGGCGAGCTCGTCCTCGTCACCCTCGGCGTAGGCTTCGCGCAGTCTCGGCGTCACCGCGAACGCGGTACCGTTGACGGGCCGCAGCGCACCCTCGGCGACCAACTGTTGCAGCATGGCCAAAGTCGCCGGGATGTAGACGCGCATCAGGCGAGGGTAACGGGGCTAGTCGTGATCACCCAGCAACGTGGCGACATGGTCATCGACATAGGTAGCCAGTTCCCGCGGCGACCGTCGATAGTTGCCGCTCACTACCGGGCTCGCGGGCAGCTTGACCGTCGGCTTTTCCACCTCGTGATAGTCGATCGTGGACAGCAGGTGCGCCATCATATTGAGCCGCGCGTACTTTTTGACATCGGACTCCACCACATACCAAGGACTCGCCGGGATATCGGTGTGCACCATCATTTCGTCCTTGGCGCGCGAGTAGTCCTCAAACCGGTACACCGATTCCAGGTCCACCGGCGACAATTTCCATTGGCGCACAGGATCATTCAGCCGCGCATGGAAGCGGTGCAACTGCTCGTCTTGCGATACCGAGAACCAATACTTCCGCAGCAGAATCCCGTCGTCGAGCAGCATCTGCTCAAAAATCGGTGTCTGCCGCAGAAACAGGGCATGCTCTTGCGGCGAGCAGAATCCCATGACCTGCTCGACGCCTGCGCGGTTGTACCACGACCTGTCGAACAGCACGATCTCACCTTTAGCGGGAAGATGCGCGATATAGCGTTGGAAATACCACTGTCCGCGTTCGCGATCGGTCGGTGCGGGCAACGCCGCGATCCGGACGAACCGGGGATTCAGGTATTCGGTGATCCGCTTGATCGTGCCGCCCTTTCCGGCGCCGTCACGGCCTTCGAAGATCACCACGATACGAGCGCCGGAAGCGCGGACCCACTCTTGCAATTTAACGAATTCCGTTTGGAACCTGAACAATTCAGCCGCATAGACGTCGTCGGGAATCTTTGGTTTCGACGACTTCTGTGTCTGGTGTTTCTTCGCATGCCGCGATGAGCCGTCGACGGATCCTTTGCTGCTCACACCAAACGATGGTAGGCGCGCAGGCCCGCTACTTTGCGGCTTCCAGCAGCTCGTCGAGCGATTCTTGCAGCAGCGTCGGCAGCACGTCGACGTCGCTCATCGCCTTGCGGTCGGCATTGATCGCGAAGTACAGCATGCCGTTGTAGGAAGTCACGCCGATGGCCAGAGCCTGATTGTGCAGCAGCGGAGCCACCGTATACGCCTCCAGCAGCTTGGCGCCGGCGATGTACATCTGCGACTGCGCGCCCGGCGCGTTGGTGATCAACAGGTTGAACTGGCGGGCGGAAAAGTTGGTTGCGACCCGCACTCCCATTGCGTGCAGGGTGGGGGGTGCGAAACCCGACAAGGTGACGATCGTATGGGCGTCGACCCGGCTGGCGGCGGCCGGGTGCGATTCGGTGGCATGAGCGATCTGGGACAGCCGCACCACCGGGTTGCCCTCCCCTACCGGCAGGTCGACCAGGAAAGGCTCGACCTGGCCGATCGCCTGACCCGGACCGAACGAGTCAAAGTCGCTTTCGGAGTAGACCGATAGCGGCGCCATCGCGCGGACTGTCGCCGTCGGCGCCACCCCCTCGCCGCGAGACAGCAGCCAATTCCGCAGCGCCCCGGTGACCACCGCCAGCACCACGTCATTGACGTCGCATTCATAGCGAGCCCTGACGAGCCGGTAGTCCTCGAGGCGTCCGCGGGCCACCGTGAACAGGCGATTACGGGAGATTGTGGCGTTGAGCGGGCTGCTCGGCGCTGTGCCCCGCGTCATCGCGCGCGCCGTCGACACAGCCCGTCGCCCGGCTTCGGTGAAAAGCCCCGACGTCTTCAGCCCGGTGACCGCAGAACTGACCGCCTGCAATTGCGACCGGGGAGCGGAAACCCAGTCTCCTACCGCGCCGAAAAGCAGCTGCGTGCGGCTGGGCTCACGGCCCGGTGCCCAGATGTCCTCGGCGAACGGCGGCGGGCGGCGGGTCCGGTCGGCGATGACGTGAGTCATGGCCAACGCGGTGACCCCATTGACCAGCGCCTGATGCGATTTGGTGTAGATG
>JAFAQO010000585.1 GCA_019246375.1 Mycobacterium sp.
TTCGTAGACAGCGAGCGAGCACCGTGCCGCCTGCAACAGCCATCAAGATTGACGTTGCAATGCTGCTGAGCGCAGAGTCCTGTGCTCGGGACCCTTCCGGAGAAACTTAGCCGAACGGGGTGTCAGAAGTGATTTCAGATGTTCGGCGCTTACAGTCTCTGCTCTTCCGCCGGCCGACGGGCAATAGCACCGGCCACTCCACCAGTCCGGCCGCACCGAGCGCGGCCAAGGTAAGCGCCGCGGCAGTGGACCGACTGCCACTGCTCACGCCGCTTCGGACACCGCCGACCACACCCTGCACACCGCTGACCACACCATTGACCGTTGCGCCGCCGACCGTCCCGGCCGCCGCGATGCTCGCGTCTGCTGTGCGACTGGGGATACGAAGTGTGTCTCTGAAGACGTCCATCTTGCTCCGCTACCGTGGCCAGCGGTAACAGTCTCCACAACTCTTTTAACGGGCTTTGCCAGCATGTCAGCGCAATGCGTGAGTTCTCGCTGAGCCCGTCTCTCGACGAGCAGCGGCACAAACTCTCGAACCCGACAGTCGGTGAACGTCGCGTGGACTCCGGCCACGACCATGGACACCTGCGTCGGAGGCAACTCGCTGTACTTCTTGATCATGCGCCGTTCGACATCACGGATCAGCGCATCTTCGCTCACTTTCGGCACCTGGTAAGGATGCGTGCCTGCCACCACCGGCAACCAGGGACTTTGGGCCTCAATGTGTTGTGACTGTCATCACGATCGGGAGGTCGCAACGCACAGAATCAAACAGCCGACCATCCGGCGTTTTGGGTACTCCCGGCCCATGAAAGGTATGTCACGCCGCTCATTCGCGCGGCTCGCCGCGGGGTTGGGCGTTTTGAGCGCCGGCGGCGTCGTCACCGCGACCGCCTGTGGCAAGAAACCCGGCCCAGCGCCGTCTAGCCCGGCCAGCCCGCCACCGCCCCCGTCGTCTGGACCGGCGGTGGGCTACGTGCTGTCGCACGAGCAATTCACCACGACCCAACTGGTCGACCAAGCACAAAAGGCCGAGCAAGCCGGCTTCCGCTACCTGTGGACCAGCGACCATATCCAGCCGTGGCAGGACAACGAGGGACATGCGATGTTCCCTTGGATCACGTTGGCATTAGTTGGCCAACGAACCAGTCATGTCCCGTTCGGCACCGGTGTGACATGTCCCAGCTATCGGTATCACCCCACGACGGTGGCCCAGGCGTTCGCCTCTCTCGCGGTCTTGTATCCCGGACGCGTTTTCCTTGGTGTGGGCACCGGCGAGCGACTCAACGAGCAGGCCGCCACCACGCAGTTCGGGCCATACCAGGAGCGCCATGACCGGTTGGTCGAAGCGATCCAGCTCATCCGCCAACTATGGAGCGGTCAGCGAATCTCGTTCCAGGGCCGCTATTTTCAGACGAATCAGCTCAAGCTTTACGACCCGCCGCCGTCACCGCCGCAGATTTTCGTGGCCGCGGGCGGCCCCAAAAGCGCGCACCTGGCCGGCCAGTACGGCGACGGCTGGATCACCCAATCTCACGACGTCAACAATCAGAAGCTGGTGGCCGCGTTCAACCAGGGCGCCCAACAGTCCAACCGTGATCCCGCGACCTTGGGCAAGAGAGCGGAAATGTTCGCCGTCGTCGGCGGCAAGGATGAGATCAACCGCGCGGCCGAACTATGGCGATTCACGGCCGGCGCCGTCGACCAACCCAACCCCGTCGACATCCAGCGCGCGGCCGAGAACAATCCACTGGACAAGGTGATCGGCGGCTGGACAACAGGCACCGACCCCGCCAACCACATCGCCGCGGTGCAAGACGTGCTGAATGCCGGCGCCACGCCGTTCATGCATTTTGGGCAGCAAGATCCTACGGCCGCGATCGACTTCTACCGCACCCAAGTCCTACCGCGGCTACATTGAGCGCTACTGCAGCACGGCACTGAGATAAGTCACGTCGGCGAAAGCCGCTGCGACTTCGTCTTCGGGGTAAACGAAGCCGTTGTCTGCGTGCAACTGTTCGACCGTACGGTGCGAAACCTGCCAACCATGCCGGGCCAGACAGTCGATGATGTGACTGCGCTCGAAGTGATAGACCAGCTCGTTGAAGTCAATGAAAAACCCGAGCTCACTCATCCGCTCGTAGTGGTTGCGCCACCGCTCGTCCGCGAAAATGCCGGTGTCGGGCACGAACTCGCAAGCCAGCCGACTGCCTGCGTTACTCAACGCAGTGATGTTGTCGAACAGTGCGTCCTGAGCGTCGGTCGGCAGATAAACCACCAAGCCTTCGGCGCTCCACGCCGCGGTAGCAAGCGGGTCGAATCCCGCTTCCCGCAACGCCGCCGGCCAGTCATCACGCAAGTCCACGGCCACGGTCCGCCGCTCGCCCGTCGGCTCGGCACCGAGCTTGCTCAGCGTCGAGGTCTTGAAGTCGATCACCTCCGGCATGTCGACCTCGTAGACGACGGTTCCGGCGGGCCATGGCAACCGATAGGCCCGTGCATCCAGGCCGGCCGCGACGATGACCGCCTGCCGAATACCGCTGTGCGTCGCGTCGATGAAGAACTGGTCGTAGAACCGAGTGCGAACGGCCATGCCCCGGGCCATCCGATCGGGATCGAATTCAGAGTCTTGGTCGACCGGAATCTTCCCATCCACCAACCGGGTATAGACGTCGATTCCGACCGCACGCACCAGCGGCGCGGCGAAGGGGTCGTCGATCAACGGCTCGGGCCCGGCGGCGGCCAGCGCGCGCTGGGCGGCGACCATCGTCGCGGTGGCTCCTACGCTCGTCGCCAAGTCCCAGCTATCGCTTTCGGTCCGCACCATGGCAGCTCCCATTTCGACGTTTCCATTAATATAGGCCAGCTAGTTATTGGCATCGGCGCCGGATAGAGGACCCACTATGGACTTCGCCCAGCGGACCATTGAGCTGGCCCGACGAAACGTCGACGAGGGCGGCCGGCCGTTCGCCACGGTCATCGTCAAAGGCGGCGAGATCCTCGCCGAAAGCGCCAACCAAGTCGCCCAGACTCACGACCCGACGGCGCATGCAGAAATTCTCGCGATTCGTCAGGCATGCGTGAAGTTGGGAACCGAGAACCTGGTCGGCGCCACCATCTACGTGCTGGCTCATCCCTGTCCGATGTGCCTGGGCTCGCTGTACTACTGCTCACCGGATGAGGTCGTCTTTCTGACCACGCGCGACGCCTACGAGCCGTACTACGTCGACGACCGCAAGTACTTCGAGCTCGCCACCTTCTATGACGAATTCGCGAAGGACTGGGACAAACGGCGCCTACCGATGCGCTACCAACCGCGTGAGGACGCCATTGACGTTTACCGGTTCTGGCATGACCGCAACGGCGGCAAGCGCCAGCTGCCCGGCATCCCGACCAGCTGAACCGCGCGCGGCCCGCCCCCCGCGTGGCCTTGACACGACGCTAATGAACCGCGCTAATATCTGCGTATGCATGCAGGTAATAGAGATGGTCGGCTGCCGGATGATCAAGTCAGTCTGGTGGTCGAGGTGTTTCGGATGCTGGCCGATGCCACCCGCGTGCAGGTGCTGTGGTCCCTGGCTGATCGCGAAATGTCGGTCAACGAACTCGCTGAGCACGTCGGCAAACCGGCGCCGTCGGTCTCGCAGCATCTGGCGAAGCTGCGCATGGCACGGCTAGTCCGCACCCGGCGTGTTGGAACCACGATCTTCTACAGCCTGGAAAACGACCACGTGCGCCAGCTCGTCATCGATGCCGTTTTCAACGCCGAGCATGCCGGTCCTGGCGTGCCATGGCATCACCGCGTCGACGACCGGCTACGCCTCGTTCGTGAGAAGCCGCCGGTGCGGCCCACTCAAACCCCGTAAGAGGAGATGATCGCGATGACAGAGCAGCACAACCACGAGACTGCGCATTCGCATGAACACCAGCACGGCGAGACGGCGCACACCCACGCGCATATCGCGCATGAGCACGAGCACGTCGAACATGAGCACTCGCACACCCATGACGACGGAACCGAGCACACCCATCAGCACGTGCATCAAGTCGGAGTGGAA
>JAFAQO010000638.1 GCA_019246375.1 Mycobacterium sp.
GTGACCGCCCAGCGCAGAACGGCCGGGCCGGGTATATCCAGCCACGGGCTGTTCAGCACCAGCCCGCCGATGCCCGCCTTGGCAAGCGCGCCTCGTTGCCGCAACCGGTCCAACCACAGCGACACGATGAGCCCGCCGGCCGAATACCCGTACATCAGGACCCTGGCGGAACCGGTCTGCTCGGCGATGACCGCCAGAGCTTGATCGAGGTCCCGGTCATAGCGGGCCAGATCGGTGGTGAAGTGTGGCGTCTGGCCGGTACGCCATGAGCGACCGCATTTGCGCAGGTCAAGTGCATAGAAGGCGAAGCCGCGCTCAGCGAAGTGATCGGCCAGCGCTGTGTTGAAGAAATAGTCGGTGTATCCGTGCACCGCCAAGACGGCGTTCGCCGCCGGCATGGCATCACCCCGGCGCACCAGCGTCGCGACGATATCGCCCTCGCCGTCAGGATCGGTGCCCAGCGGGATGGTCCGCTGCCAGTAGCCCGGCAGGACGTCCCGCTGCCAGCCAGTCACGACGTCAGCTTAGAGTGTGCGGGCCCTGAGCATGGCCCGCATCGTCGCCGAGCGGATCAAGCCCGGCATGCCGGGATAACCTGAGGACCGGTACAGCCGATGCAGCCATCCACAAAGGACCAATGACCTGGTGTCAGACTCGCAGGTAGCCACAGCCGCGAAGGCCGACGTCGTGCTGGTTGGCGCAGGAATTATGACCGCCACGCTCGGGGCGTTGCTGCGGCGGCTGGAACCCGGCTGGTCGATCACCCTGGTCGAGCGGCTCGACGAGGTCGCCGCCGAAAGCAGCGACCCCTGGAACAATGCCGGCACCGGTCACTCCGCATTGTGCGAACTGAACTACACCCCGCAGCGGGATGGTTCCATCGACATCACCAAAGCGGTGCGCGTCAATGAGGAATTCCAGGTCACGCGGCAGTTCTGGGCGTACGCGGCGGAGAACGGAATCCTGACCGACGTACGCAGCTTCCTCAACTCCGTACCGCACGCCAGCTTCGTGCAGGGCGCCGACCGTGTCGGCTACCTTCGGCGCCGCCAGCAGGCGCTGGCCAGCAATCCGCTGTTCGCCCGCACCGAGTTGATCGTCGACGCCGACGAGTTCGCCCGCCGGTTGCCGTTCATGGCGGCCGGCCGCAACTTCTCCGAGCCGATCGGGCTCAATTGGGCTGCCGACGGCACCGATGTGGACTTCGGCGCGCTGGCCAAGCAGCTCATCGGCTTTTGTGTGCAGGGCGGCACCACCGCGTTATTCGGTCACGAGGTACGCAACCTGTCCCGCCAGCCGGACGGCAGCTGGGCGCTTGCTGTCTGCAATCGGCACACCGGTGAAAAGCAGCAACTGAACGCCAAATTCGTGTTCCTCGGCGCAGGCGGCTACGCGCTGCCGCTGTTGCAGAAATCAGGGATAGAGGAAACGAAGGGATTCGGTGGCTTCCCGATCAGCGGGCAGTTCCTGCGCACCTCGAACCCGACGATCACCGCCGCACATCGGGCCAAGGTCTATGGCTTTCCCGCGGCGGGAGCCCCGCCGCTTGGTGCGTTGCATCTGGACCTGCGGTTCGTCAACGGCAAGCCGTGGCTGGTATTCGGCCCATATGCGGGATGGTCACCAAAGTTCCTCAAATGCGGAAAGTTCAGCGATCTACCACGGTCGATCAAGCTGAACAATCTGGGGTCGCTGCTCGGCGTCGGCGTCAGTCAGCTGACATTGGTCAAATACTTGATCGGCCAACTGCGGCTTTCCGAAGCGGACCGAATCGATGTGCTGCGAGAATTCGCGCCCAGCGCGGTGGATTCGGACTGGGAGACGATGGTGGCCGGTCAGCGGGTACAGGTGATCCGGCCAGCCTCGCGCAAAGGAGGAGTGCTCGAATTCGACACCACGGTGGTGAGCGACGCCGACGGCAGCCTTGCGGGCCTCCTGGGAGCCTCGCCTGGGGCGTCGACCGCCGTCCCGGCCATGCTCGGCGTGCTCGAACGCTGCTTTCCCAACCGGTATCAGTCCTGGCTGCCCACTCTGAAAGAAATGGTTCCATCGCTGGGAGCGCAGTTGTCCCGTGAGCCGGCGTTGTTCGACGAGGTGTGGTCGTGGGGCACCAGGGTCCTTCAGTTGGACGGCGCCACATGACCCGCGCCGGCGACGATGCAGAGCGCAGCGATGCGGAGGAGCGGCGCTCATGACCCACGCCGGCGACGATGCAGAGCGCAGCGATGCGGAGGAGCGGCGCTCATGACCCACGCCGGCGACGATGCAGAGCGCAGCGATGGAGGAGCGGCGCTCATGACCCACGCCGGCGACGATGCAGAGCGCAGCGATGCGGAGGAGCGGCACACTCGGCTGCTGCGCGCCGCCCTGGCGGAGGCGGGCGATTACCCTTGCCGGATCGATGCACAAACGTACCTGACCGAAATGTATGCCCATCACGGGTTTATCCGCGACGGTAGCGAGTTCCTCGACGCCGGCGTCCCACATGTACCGATGCTTCGGCCGGGTGGCCCAGCCACGGAGCCCGTTCCGTGAGGCCATATCCGTTCAGTGCGATCGTCGGGCATGATCAGCTGCGGCTCGCCCTTCTGTTGTGTGCGGTGCGCCCGGAAATCGGCGGCCTGCTGATCCGCGGCGAGAAGGGCACAGCGAAATCGACCGCCGTGCGCGGCCTGGCCGCATTGCTCTCGGCCGCGGCGGACGGCGCGGCTCTGGTCGAGCTGCCGATCGGCGCCACCGAAGACCGGGTGGTCGGATCACTGGATCTGCAACGGGTCTTGCGGGATGGCGAACACGCGTTCTCGCCGGGCCTGCTGGCCCGCGCCCACGGCGGCGTGCTCTATGTCGACGAGGTCAATCTGCTGCACGACCATCTGGTCGATTTGCTGCTCGACGCCGCCGCGATGGGCCGGGTACACATCGAGCGCGACGGCATCTCACATTCGCACGAAGCGCGGTTCGTGCTGATCGGCACGATGAATCCGGAAGAGGGTGAATTGCGCCCCCAGCTGCTCGACCGGTTCGGGCTCACCGTTGACGTACATGCATCCCGTGACGTCGACACGCGGGTGCAGGTCATCCGGCAGCGGATGGCCTATGAGGCTGACCCGGACGCGTTCGCCGACCGCTACGCCGCGGCAGACGCTGAGCTGGCCCGCCGGATCACCGATGCTCGCCTGCTCGTCGACGATGTGGCATTGCCGGACAACGAATTACGGCGCATTGCGGCTTTGTGCGCGGCGTTCGACGTCGACGGGATGCGAGCCGACCTGGTGGTGGCCCGCACCGCGGTCGCCCACGCCGCGTGGCGCGGTTGCGACATTGTCGAAGAGCAGGACATCCGGGTGGCGGCCGAGCTGGCGTTGCCGCATCGGCGCCGCCGAGACCCGTTCGACGACCCCGGCATTGACCGTGACCAGCTTGACGCGGCACTCGCGCAGGCCGGCGGCGACGGTCCGCCACCCGATCCGGATCCCGACCCGCCGGGGGGCGGTCAGTCCGTTGAAGACCCTGCGCCGCAACCTAACTCGCGGCACTCAGCGCCGCAAGCGCCGAATTCGATGAGCGACGACCCGCCTCGCCCGGCTTCGCCGCGCTCGCGATCGTCGCCGAATTTGATGGGCGACGACCCGCCTCGCCCGGCTTCGCCGCGCTCGCGATCGTCGCCGAGGCCCAGCGGGCCGCCGTCGACGACTTTCCGTGTCCGTGCGCTGACTGTGCCGGGAGTCGGCGAAGGAGCGCCTGGACGCCGGTCACGGGCCCGCAACGCCTCCGGTGCTGTGGTGG
>JAFAQO010000642.1 GCA_019246375.1 Mycobacterium sp.
AAAGGTAACAGCGATCAATGTCTGGATCGTAACCCACCGACAACCGCACCTCCGCCGCCACAGCGCCGACGGCCGCAGCGTCCGCCGGGTCGACGCCGGCCCGCAGCACCGCCAGGGTCACGATTCGGTACATTGCACCGGTGTCCAGGTAGCGAGCCCCTAACACGGCGGCCAATTGCCTTGAGACGGAAGACTTCCCGGTCCCCGCTGGGCCGTCGACGGCCACGATGATCTCGCTCACAGACCCACCGCTTTGTAGAGGTCCCCGACCTCGTTGCGGCCCAACGCTCGTATGCTGCCGGGACGCTGCTTTCCCAGCGACACCGTGCCGATATTGGTGCGGACCAGCGCCTGCACCGGGAAGCCCACGGTCGCCAACAGCCGACGCACGATACGCTTGCGCCCTTCGTGCAGGGTCACTCGCACCATCGTCTTACCCGGAACCGCGTCCACCACCGCGAAATCGTCAACGGCAGCGAAGCCGTCCTCCAACTCAACACCCGAGCGCAGCTTCTTGCCGAGCCCCCGCGGCACCGTCCCCGCTACGGTCGCCACATATGTCTTGGGCACCCCGTAGGAGGGATGCATCAGCCGATGCGCCAGCTCGCCGTCGTTGGTCAGCAGGATCAACCCTTCGCTGTCGGCGTCCAGCCGGCCAACGTGAAACAGGTTGTGGGTGCCCCGCACCCGATGCTCGATCAAGTCGCCGATACATGGCCGACCGCGGTCGTCAGACATAGTCGAGTGCATACCCCGCGGTTTGTTCAACGCCAGATACACCATTGACTCGTCGAGAACCACTCTCGCTCCGTCGACGTGAATCACCGACACGTCGGGATTGATCCGGGTACCCAGCTCTGTCACCAGCCGCCCGTCGACTTCGACGCGGCCCTCGGTGATCATTTTCTCGGCAACCCGCCGAGACGCGATGCCGGCCTGTGACAACACTTTTTGCAGCCGAACACCATCGGACTCGGCCATCAATCCTCATCCACGTCGAACGACACAGGCTGCTCAGGCGCCGCAGCACCCCTGAGCTTGCTGAAACGTGGCTCGGCATCTAGAGATTCGGTCAAATCGTCGATCGTGTCGACGTCGGGAAGCAATGGCGCAATATCGGGCAGATCTGCGAGGGACGACAAACCTAGCCGCTCCAAGAACAATTCGGTGGTGGCGAACATCGTCGCGCCGGTGTCGGGATCGGTACCGGCCTCGGTGATCAGGCCGCGCGCCAGCAGCGTGCGCATCACGGCGTCTACATTGACCCCCCGCACCGCGCTCACCCGCGCCCGCGTCACCGGCTGGCGGTAGGCCACCACGGCCAGCGTCTCCAGAGCCGCGCGGGTCAGCTTCGTTCGGGCACCGTCCAGCAGCAGCCGCTCGACATAAGGCGCGAACCGGGCGCGGGTGTACATTCGCCATCCGCCGCCGGCTTCGCGCAGGTCGATGCCGCTATCGCGTTCGGTGAGTTCATCGGCGATCGACTGCAGTTTCGCGGCAATGCGGTACACGGGTTGCTCGGTGGCGGCCGCCAGCGCCTCGATGGTCACCGGCGTGTCCACCACCAGCAGCAGCGCCTCGAGCACCCTGCGGAGCTCAGCATCGTCGAGCTCCGGCACTTCCGGAACCAGCCCGTCGATGTCAAGACCCAGATCGGGCATGTCGTCGTCGGTCATGGTTGATCTCGAACTTCTCGAGTATCTCGAGTTTCCATGGGGTTTGCTTCCACCACGTCTTCGCTGGCCGGCCGTTCTCCGGTCCATGAAACCTGAAGCACACCAAGCGGTTCTGCCTGGTCGAATGCTACCGCCTGGGAACGATACAGTTCGAGCAGCGCCAAGAAGCGCCCAACGATCTCAATCGGGGCCCGGCAGTCGGCGACCAGCTCGGAAAACGATGCCCACTTGCCGGTCCCCCGCGCCTCCAGCAGCGACATCAGCTGCGCGGCCTGCTCGGGCACCGACACCATCAACTCGTGCAGATGCTCGGTGGCCACCGTCGGCGCCGGCCGCGGCGTGAAGGCGATCGCCGCGATCTCGGCGAACCGGTCGACGTCGACACCGAGCATCACCTCAGGCAGCAGACCGGAGAATCGGTCCTCCAGCGCGACCGCGCGCGGGTAGCTGCGCAGTGCGGCCGCTT
>JAFAQO010000735.1 GCA_019246375.1 Mycobacterium sp.
GGCGGGGCTGTCTTCATCAAGGGCACCAGCATGTGGCTGGAGAGCGCGATCGAACAATTGATCCCAGCCGGCGATCACACCATTGTCGTTCTGCGAGTCACTGATGTCAGGGTCGACTCCGAAGTGGCACCCATCGTGTTCCACCGCAGCGTTTTCCGCCGGCTGGGCGCCTGACCGCTGAGGCTGATCCCCTTTAGGGGCGTTCGCCGAGCTCCTCGCGGTATCGCTGAATGCGCTGCTCGATCTCGGCGGCTTCGTCGTGCCTGCCCTCCTTGTGTGCGAGGTCGGCACGAACGGACAGTTCCCGAATCGCGGTTCGAATGTCGTTGATGCTGGCAGGTTCTCGTATAGCCATCGCTTTGGCCTTCCGGTTGTGGGCCAATCGGCCCCGGTCGGTTTCGGCTATTGGGCAGGCTACCCAGACTGGCTGCTTCTCACACCAGGCCGTGCGCTGCTCAGTGGAGCAGGGCAGGTGCTCAACGCCGGAACAGCTTGTTGCCCAGCCACACCACCGGATCGTATTTGCGGTCGACGACCCGCTCTTTTATCGGGATCAACGCATTATCGGTGATCTTGATGTTTTCCGGGCACACCTCGGTACAGCACTTGGTGATGTTGCAGTAGCCCAGGCCGTGCTCGTCCTGCGCCTGACTGCGCCGGTCCAACGTGTCCAGCGGGTGCATCTCGAGTTCGGCGATCCGCATCAGGTAACGGGGACCGGCGAAGGCCTTCTTGTTCTCTTCGTGGTCGCGGATCACGTGGCACACGTTTTGGCACAGGAAGCATTCGATGCACTTGCGGAACTCTTGCGAGCGCTGCACATCGGCTTGCGCCATCCGGTATTCGCCGGGCTGCAGCTCCTTCGGCGGCGCGAATGACGGGATTTCACGGGCTTTTTCGTAGTTGAACGAGACGTCGGTGACCAGATCACGGATCACCGGGAACGTCCGCAGCGGCGTCACGGTGACGACCTCGTCTTCAGCGAATGTCGACATCCGGGTCATGCACATCAACCGGGGTCTGCCGTTGATTTCGGCCGAGCATGATCCGCACTTACCCGCCTTGCAGTTCCACCGCACCGCGAGGTCAGGCGTCTGGGTCTGTTGCAGACGATGAATGACGTCGAGTACCACTTCGCCTTCGTTCACCTCGACGGTGAAGTCCTGCAGCGCGCCGTTGGCGTCGTCGCCGCGCCAGACCCGCATGTTCGCGTTGTAGGTCATTAGCTGCTCCGTCCCGGATGCTCGGCCAACTCTTCGTCGGTGTAGTACTTCTCCAGCTCGGAGATCTCGAAAAGCTCCAACAGATCCGGCCGCATCGGCACCTGGTCCTCACGAGTGATGGCGATGTCGGGAACTACGGCGTCGCCACCGGCTGCGCGACATACCAGCAACACGTTGCGCCATGACGCATCCATCGACGGATGATCATCGCGGGTGTGCCCGCCGCGGCTCTCGGTGCGCTCCAACGCCGCTTTGGCGACACATTCGCTGACCAGCAGCATGTTGCGCAGATCGATGGCCAGATTCCAGCCGGGGTTGTACTGACGATGCCCCTCGACCTGGATGTTCTTGTACCGCTCACGCAGGGTGCGGAGCCGGTCGAGAGCCTGGGTGACCTCGTCCGCCTTGCGGATAATGCCCACGAGCTCGTTCATCGAGTCCTGCAGTTCCAACTGCAAGGTGTAGGGGTTCTCGGACTTCGCGCCGTTTGATGGCCCATCGAACGGTGCCAGCGCCATCTTGGCCGCCGTGTCGACGGCCTCCTGGTGGACCACAGGCCGGCTGCGCAGCGCCCGGACGTAGTCGGCGGCGCCCAGGCCGGCGCGGCGGCCGAAGACCAGCAAGTCCGACAGCGAATTACCGCCCAGCCGGTTGGAGCCGTGCATACCGCCGGAGCATTCACCGGCGGCGAACAGACCGGCGACCGTGGCGGCACCGGTGTCCGGGTCGACCTCGACACCACCCATGACGTAATGGCAGGTTGGTCCGACCTCCATGGCCTGCTTGGTGATGTCCACTTCGGCGAGCTCCATGAACTGGTGATACATCGACGGCAGCCGCCGTTTGATCTCCGCCGCCGTCAGCCGCGAGGCGATATCGAGGAACACACCGCCATGCGGCGAGTTACGCCCCGCCTTGACCTCGGAATTGATCGCGCGGGCGACTTCGTCGCGCGGAAGCAGATCCGGGGTGCGTCGCGCGGAGTCGTTGTCCTTGAGCCACTGGTCAGCCTCTTGCTCGGTTTCGGCGTACTGGCCCTTGAACACCGACGGAATGTAGTCGAACATGAACCGCTTGCCTTCGGCATTCTTCAGCACTCCGCCGTCGCCGCGCACACCTTCGGTGACCAAAATCCCTTTGACGCTGGGCGGCCACACCATCCCGGTTGGATGGAATTGCACGAACTCCATGTTGATCAACGTCGCACCGGCCCGCAGCGCCAGCGCGGGCCCGTCGCCGGTGTACTCCCAGGAGTTCGACGTCACTTTGAAGGACTTGCCAATTCCGCCGGTCGCCAGCACCACTGCCGGGGCCTCGAACACGAGGAACCGGCCACTTTCCCGCCAGTAACCGAACGCACCGGAAATCGCGTCACCGTCTTTGAGCAGTTCGGTGATCGTGCACTCGGCGAACACCTTGATCCGCGCCTCATAGTCACCGAGTTCGGCGTAATCCTCCTGCTGCAGCGAAACGATTTTCTGCTGCAGCGTGCGGATCAACTCCAGGCCGGTGCGGTCGCCGACGTGCGCCAGCCGCGCGTAGGTGTGGCCGCCGAAGTTGCGTTGGCTGATCCGGCCGTCCTTGGTGCGGTCGAACAGCGCACCGTAGGTCTCCAGTTCCCAGACTCGGTCCGGTGCCTCCTTGGCATGCAATTCGACCATGCGCCAGTTGTTCAGGAACTTTCCACCGCGCATGGTGTCGCGGAAGTGGACCTGCCAGTTGTCCTTTGGGTTGGAGTTACCCATCGCCGCGGCGGCGCCCCCCTCGGCCATCACCGTGTGAGCCTTGCCGAACAACGACTTAGACACC
>JAFAQO010000008.1 GCA_019246375.1 Mycobacterium sp.
GCCCGACCCCATCTCGACGTCGCTGGTGATCGACATCGCGCCGCCCGGCACCTGGTGGCCGGCACCGCGCAGGGCCCACACCACCCCGGCCACATAGCCGGCCCAGCCGGTCACTTCACCGGGAGCGGTGTCCAGCGGAATTTGCACCGCGCCGCGCATGCGGTCGCTGCGCACGGTGATCGCATTAGCGCGGTCGGGCGCGAATGTCACCACAGTGCGCTGCGGCAGCGCGATCGGCAGCGCCCACCCGAGGTTGTAGTCGGTGTGCTCTCCGATCAGATTGACCCGCCCCGGCGCAGCGTACTTGACCGTCATCGGAGTTCTCGCAGCCGCTGAGCCACGCTTTCGGGCGTCACGTCACTGATGAACGCGTCCATCGCCGACTCCGAGGCCGCCAAGTACTTGAGTTTGGTCGCGCTGCGCCGAATCGACATCAACTCCACGTGAAAGTAGCCTTCCCGCTGCGTGTCGGTGTCGCTGAACTGGTGCAGCGCCGAAATGTATGGCAGCGGAGCGGAATACATCGCATCGAACCGTCGCAATACGTCGCGGTAAATCTCCGCGAACGCTTCGAGCTCACCGTCATCCAGCTCAATGAGATTGCGTACGAACCTGTTCGGGTAGATATGCACCTCCACCGGCCAGCGCGCGGCGAACGGCACGAAGGCGGTGAACAGATCGGTGCGCGCAATGACACGACTCCCATCGGCAACCTCACGGGCAAGTAGACCGGTGAAAAGGTTGTCGCCGTGCCGCCTTCGGTGTTCCCTGGCCTGCTTCAGCATCGCGACGGTCCGCGGCGTCAGATAGGGGTACCCGTAGATCTGACCGTGCGGGTGCGTCAGCGTCACGCCGATCTCCTCACCGCGGTTTTCGAAGCAGAACACCTGCTCGATGCCCGGCTCGGCCAGCAGGTCGGCCGTGCGATGCCGCCACGCCTCGACATTAAGGCGGGCGTGCTGCGGTTCCAGCTCGGCGAACGAACCCGTGTGATCGCTAGTGAAGCAGATCACCTCGCAGCGGCCATGACCGGGTGTCGATAGGAAGCCCTCGCCTGCGGGACGAGCCGACTCACCAGCGCCGGACAGGCTCGGAAACCGGTTCTCGAAGACGACGACGTCGTAATTGGGCGCGGGCACCTCGCTGGTCAGTCCCGTCGGCCCCGGACACAGTGGGCACTGATCGGGCGGCGGCTTATAGGTCCGATCCTGGCGCAGCGCCGCGACGATCACCCATTGTCCGGTCGACCGGTCGAACCGCAACTGTGACGGGCCCGTGTCTCGTGGCGGCAACGGCCGGCGGTCCTGGACCGGTGCCGGATCGTGACCGGGCAACGCGAAAAATAGCAAGTCACGGTCATCGGCCAGCTTCGCTCGCATCGGCGCCGTCACGAGTCGAACCCTAATCGACAGCCCGGGCCACATTTGGCCGCTGCGCGGCGGTGCCGTCACCATGGGATAAAGCGCCATCAGAAGAAAGGCGGCCACCAGTGTCCGGTCGGTACGGCGACGTGGTCGACGCTGGACAATCGGACCGGGCGTTTGGCTGGAAAGCCGCGTCCAGTTACGAGCGCGCGCAGAACTGGATTGTCGGGTCGGATCCCGGTTTGCTTCGGCTGCGGATGGCCGCTCGCACGACGGCCGCGCTGGTGTGCGCCCTGGCGATCCTGTATGTGCTGACCAGGGCGACGGGCCAGCCGGTAACGGTCGCACTGCTTGGCGTCCTGATCACCATGGTTTCCGGACGAGCCGTCAATGAGCCGCACCCGAGGCAGCAAAAGATCACGATGGCGCTGCTACCACTGCCCGCCGCACTGTCCATCACCGCCGGCACCCTGCTCGCGCCGCACAAAGTGGTCCCCGACATCGTGTTCGTGACGGTCGTGTTCGCTGCGGTGTACATCCGCCGGTACGGTCCGCGCGGAAGGGCGCTGGGGATGGTCATGTTCATGGCCTACTTCTTCACCTTGTATCTGCGAGCCAAGACCGTCGAGTTGCCCTGGATGATCGGTGCCGTCCTGGTGGGCACTATGTGCAGCTTTGTCGTCAGTACCTACGTCCTGCCGGATCGACCAGAACACGTGCTGCGGGCCACCATGCGGTCGCTGCGGGCACGGATGGCCATCGTCGTGGACACAACGGCCGAGGCAATTCAAGCGGGCCGGCTCGACGAACGGCGGCGTCGACGCCTGCGAATTCGGACCGCCCGGCTCAACGAGACCGCGTTGATGGTGCAGGGCCAAATCGAAGACAAAGTCGATCCCAGCCCGCTGTGGCCCGGGGTCAGCGGCGACCAATTGGCCCTGTGGTTGTTCGACGCCGAGCTCACCGTCGAGCGGGTCGCCACTGCTGGTGCTCGAGCCGCCGCGGTCGCCGCGAAAATCCCTGCCGCCACCCGCGCGAAACTGACTGCGGCGCTCGAACAACTGGCCAGGGCGATCCGGGTACCGCAACCGGACGGGCTTCGACGGGCTGCGGACCTGGCCCAGCAGCTGCTCGACCAGCAGCCAAGCCCCACCACCGACCCGGCCGCGGCCGCAGTGCGCCGTCTCGCCCTGGCGATTGTCTCCACGGCAAAGGCAGCTTCCGAGGTCCGCGCACAAGTCCGGCGCGCCATGACTGGGAGCAGCGAAGTCGCCGAGATCGCAGCGTCGGCGCCATCCGGAGGCGGCACGGCGGGCCAACACGGTCTGCGGCCGACGACCCGCCAAGCTATCCAGGTAGCCGTCGCCGCCGCGCTGGCCATCGTCGTCGGCGAGTCGGTGTCCCCATCCCGCTGGTACTGGGCGGTGATCGCCGCATTCGTGATTTTCGCCGGCACCCACACTTGGGGCGAGACCCTGACCAAGGGCTGGCAGCGGCTGCTCGGCACTGCACTTGGTGTCCCCTGCGGGATACTGGTCGCCACGCTCGTTTCCGGGAACCGCGCCGCGTCCCTTGTCTTGATCTTCGTGTGCTTGTTCTGCTCCTTTTATTTCATGAGGGTCACCTACAGTCTGACGACCTTCTGGATCACCACCATGCTCGCCTTGCTGTACGGCCTGCTCGGCGAGTTCACGTTAAGGCTGCTGCTGCTGCGGATCGAGGAGACCGCGATCGGCGCCGTCATCGGCATCGCGGCCGCGATTCTGGTGCTGCCGGCCAATACCCGAACAGCTGTCCGCAACGACGCTCACGCCTTCTTGACGACGTTGTCCGAGCTGATCGAAACATCGCTAGCCACTCTGCTCGGCGATAACGTTCCCATGAGCCCAACCGAGAAGGCGCGCGAGCTCGACCGAAACCTGCAGCAGTTCCGGACCACCGCCAAGCCGCTGACAGCTGGAGTCGCCGGCATATCGGGGCGACGCAGTATCCGACGGGGCTTGCGGGTTCTCAGCGCCTGCGATCGCTACGGGCGGACCCTGGCCCGAAACAGCGAACGATACGACGACGCCTCCCCACAGCTGGCAGATGCCGTCACTTCGGCCGCTGCACAGGTTCGTCGCAACATCGACGCGCTGGATACCATCGGCGACCACCCGGCCACCGTCGTGTCGGCGACCGACCTCCTAGACGCCACTGAGAGCCTCGTCTATCAGTCGGATGATGATCCACAGTCGGGGTCCGACGCTCGACGCGTGCTTACCGCGCTGCACGCACTGCGGCAGATCGACCGCGCCGTCGTCACCGAAGCCATCGACCTGGGCGCGGCCGACGCTGTGCGGCTACGCAGCGGAACCTCGAGTGTGCAGGCCTGAGCGCGATGCTCACCCGCGATTCGCATGCCGGGCCAGGAAGTCCAAGACTGCATCGGCGAACACGTCGTTGCGATCGCCGGCGACCATGTGTCCTGCGCCGCAGACATCGACGAACTCGACTTGGGGGAAACGTGCAAGAAACTCGTCGGCGCGCTGTTGGCTGACCAGGTCGCTCGTCTGACCCCGTACGAGCAGCATGGGTACGTTGTCGGCGAGGATCGTTGTAACCGCCGCGTTCATGCGAACGACGTCGGACAGCTCGCTGGGCGGGCGCGACGCGGTGTCAGTAATGAACTTCGGGTCCCAGTGCCAGTACCAGCGATCACCGCGGCGGCGCAGGTTTGTGCGCAGGCCATCTAGATCAGTTGGTCGGGGCCGATGCGGGTTGTACTCCCCGATCATGTCAGCGACCTCGTCGAGTGACTCAAACCCCTTTTTCACGCGGTCAGCCATGAAGGCGTGCACTCGCATCGCCCCAGACGAATCCATGTTGGGCACGATGTCCACGAGGACGACCGCGCCGGCAATGGCGGGCGAAATCTCGCCTGCCAGAAGCATTGTCGTAAAACCCCCCAGTGATGCGCCGACCAGGACCGGGCGCGGCGGTAGCTGGCGCAGCACTTCTTGGACGTCGCCGGCGAAGCTGGTCAGGCGATAATCGGCGTCTTGCGACCAGTCCGACTCTCCATGGCCGCGTAGGTCAACGGTGACCGCTTGCCACCCTCGCTCGGCCACAGCTGCGGCCGCCCGGCCCCAAGAGCGGCGGGTCTGCCCGCCGCCATGCAAGAACACCACCGCCGGAGTTCGCAGATCGCCCAGGCGGTCCGCCACGATGCGAGTGCCGCCAACGCCATAGGTGGTGAACGATTCAGGTGCGGTAGTCACCGTGCGGTCAGTCTCCCTCGTCGGAGTATGTAGGAGATTACGCAAAACGCCGCATCGATACCGAACCCACGGCGGGTAACTTAACTGGTCGCCGGCATTTCCTTTCGAATTATGCAAAGTGCGCGAGCACCGGCGCCCCGCATAGCCGTCCAGGAAGCGTGGTGAACGGTCTTCCCGCGTGCGTTATTCGGTTGCAGAGATAAGTCAATGGCGAAAAGCCAGATCGACCATTCGAGACTGCGGGCACGAACTTGCGTCACCGGGTTACCAACCGGGCGCGGCGGGGTACGGAATACCCGCGGGCTCACATCGACGGGGGGCCGTTGCCCGAAGATCTGGAGTCATTGGAAGCGATATGACGGAACCCGACAAAGAGCCACCCAGTCACGATCAGGAGCTGGAGAGCATCGTTGATCGGCTCGATGAGAAGGTCGCCGGTGAACGCGAAGCGAAAGGCGTTCCCGGCAAACCCAGCGACCGGGAACAGGCTGCTACCCGCGGCTCGGAGAGTGAGCCGCCGGATTAGTAACTCGGCTGTCAACCCGACTTCGCGACGGTCGCTAGTCGCCTAGGGGTGAAAAAATGTCGAACGGAGATCCTGCTTGGCTGCAGTTACGATCGCCTGGTGACTGATCGGGACAGCCAAGGTTTCGACGAGCAGCTCCCGCCGCCTCCGGACGCCCCAGCCGGCCAATATGAGCGCTCGCGGATACCCGTGTTCGGCGAAGTGCCGGTCTGGTCACCGGGGGAATTGATGTTTGGTGACCGCCCCCTGCCGCCTGTGCCGGCTGAGGCGAGCCAGCCCCCCGGCAGCCACTTTCGCGGCGCGCAGCGTCACGGGGCGTCGCCTGGAGTGCGCCGCGACGCCGCGGCGACGGGGAGGATGCCGCCGGCTGCGTCACCGCCAAGGGACACCGGATCTGGGGCGGAGCGCGAGCCGCCGCAGTGGTCCGGCGATTCGCAGTTGACGGCCCGGCAGCTCGACCGGATGCAGTCGTCACAGGGCCAACCCGCTCAGCAAAACTGGTCGTACGTAGAGCGGATTCGCAGCAGCGAGCTGGTCCCCACCCGCAAGATCCCACCCCGCCGCGGCTGGCGCTACGCCCTCTATAAGGCCACGTTCGGGCTGATCAACCCCGGGCAGTCACCCGACGAGCGCCAGCTGGCCGCCCTGGAGGCCAAGGTTCGTACGCGGCTGCGTGGCCGTTACAAGATCGGCGTGCTGGGCAAGGGCGGCACCGGCAAGACCACGATCGCCGCCGGCGTCGGCTCTATCTTCGCCCAGCTGCGGCAAGAGGATCTGGTGGTGGCCATCGACGCCGACACGGCGTTCGGCAAGTTGGGTAGCCGCATTGATCCACATGCGGCCGGCTCGTATTGGGAGCTGACCGCCGACCGGCACGTGCATTCGTTCGCCGATATCCGCTCGCTCGTCGGAAATAACACCGTGGGCCTGTTCGTGCTGGCCGGCGAGCAGGCGACGGCGCACCGTCGCGTTCTGGACGCCGCCGTGTACCGGGAGGCGGCCACCCGGCTCGACGATCACTTCACCATCTCCATCGTTGACTGCGGGTCCTCGGTTGACTCCCAGGTCACCCAGGAAGTGCTGCGTGACATGGCTGCCTTGATCGTGGTGTCGTCACCGTGGTTCGACGGGGCCTCGGCGGCCGCTCAGATATTGGAGTGGCTGGCTAACCATGAACTGAGCGGGGTGCTGCGTCGCACCGTGGTGGTCCTCAACGATTCCGACGGCCACGCCGATAGACGAACTCGCTCGGTGCTTCTCGAACGGTTTGGCAGCCGCGGTCAAGTCGTCATCGAGTTGCCGTTCGACCCGCGCTTGCGCCCGGGCGGTGTAATCGACGTTGACCACGACATCGCCCGCACCACCCGACGGCGGCTGATCGAGATCGCCGCGGCGATCGCGGAGCACTTTGTAGCTACCACCGACGGGCCGACGTGAGCGGCGATGGCGACTATTCGACCGGCCACCTCGCCGCTCGCGGCATCGAGGCTTCCCTTCAGTAAGCTTGCGGCTTGCGATCACCGACGTTAATGAGTGGATTCGGCGCGCACTCTCGGTCGAGCGAGCTACCGAGACAATCTGGTTCGGGTACGGCGAGCCCTAACGGCTTCGTAGATCGCGATGAGGACAACGGCAGCGGCGACGCCAATGAAAAACGGAATCCAGGCGATTCCACCATTGGCATTGTGGTATCCGAAGCGGCTAGCCACTGCTGAGCCGATCACGCCACCGAGGGCGCCGAGTAGAACGGTCATGAGCATGCCGATGTCTTGTTTGCCCGGCATGACGAGACGCGCCACCAAGCCGATGATCGCGCCCACGATGAGGGCGAGGATTATTGATCCGATCATTGCAGCTCCTTTTGCCGCGGCGCCCTGAGCCGGCACCGTCTTCGACTACGGGTTCCCCGAACCGACGGTCTTATAACACACATGTAGAGTGAGCCAGCCCGTTTCGCCCGATGTGGAGTTGTCCCACAGGCGTCCCGACGGTGGTGAGTGTCCCGACGGCCATTCAACGACATGAGAAAGAGGTGTCATGATGACCAACATTTTCAATTCGCTGAACTCGCTGATTTGGCTTCTGGTCCTCATCCTTGTTATTGGGATAATCGTGATGGTCGTGCGCGCAGTGTTGGCGTCGAGCGCGCCGCCACCCAGCGAACGGCCCGTCGTGCATCAGCAGCCTGTCGTGCAACAGCCCGTCGAGATGAACGGGCTAGTGCCGGGGTGGTACCCGGACCAGAATGATCCAAATTCAATGCGGTACTTCGACGGTCGGGTATGGACCTCGAGAACGCAGCCTCGTAACTAGTCATCGTCTTCCGAGCGGTGATGTGCCGTGACGGGGAGGCCGAGCGGAAGGAGAATGACCGTCACACTCAATACCGAACCGAGCAGCCACACCACGGCCGCGAGGATTCCCAGCACGACGCCCAGCACGGCGTTGACAATGCCCACCACCACGCCGAGCAGTCCATTATGGCGGGTCTTGGCGGCGTAAGCGCTGATGCGCGACCCTGAGGGCCGGGCGCGTTACGACCGCGCAGCCAACGGCAACGACCGCTCGCTCAAGCGCAGTCGCACGGCTTCACGAGCACCGGCGGGAACGACAAGCACTCCGAATTCCTTTGGTGCCGTGCGCATCCTCGGCGTGACCGTTGATTTCGAGGTCAGGTGGCTCTCTGAGTGAGTGTCTTAGTAGCTGTCGATGGCAACTGGATGCTGACCCGCTGCCGTTAGATCGGCGTTCTTTCGCTCTCCGCAAGGAAGTTCCGACTGGCGAACCAGACTGCACCTCGGCGCCCGAAAGCCGCCGATGACGTCCAGCGCAATGACGGTCAGGCGCCACAGTTTTCGGCTTTGTGAGTAAGGGTAGTTGTTGGGTATGGGTGCCGACGAGCAGCGCGAGGAATATTCGACCCTTGCGCCCGACG
>JAFAQO010000192.1 GCA_019246375.1 Mycobacterium sp.
GGAAAGGTGCCCCTCGCAACGCGTTTGGTGCCACCGGAGATGGGGCCAGCCAATCGATGGGATCCGGTCACCGCGACGGCACTGCGCCGCTTCGTCCAGGCACACTCGATGATCGCCGACGCGCCAGTCACGATCGCGCTACGCGAGCTCGCGGCCGTGACGATTGACGGCGAGCCGGCTGCTGCGCGCGGACTGCTGCGCGCAATGATCTGTCAACTGGCGGTCCTGCACGCTCCGGACCGGCTGCTGATCGCCGCCGCGATTAGTGGCGATAGCCAGTCCCACTGGGATTGGCTGAAATGGTTGCCGCACAACCAGCATCCGAGCGCCAGTGACAGGGCGGGTTCGGCGCGAATGGTGTATCCGTCGCTGGTCGAGGCCCGGGATGCACTCGCCGGCCTGCTGAATCGGCCGCCGCACCCGACCCCCGACGGCGTCTACCTGCCGCATGCGGTGGTCATCGTCGACGGCGATGTCATCGACGGCGGCGAGCGCACCACCGGTTCGAGGATCGAAGGCCTGACCGTCCTCGAAGTCGGCACCGGCGGTGAGCGCTTCGCGGGTACCGGAAGCCTCCAGCTGAGAGTGCCCGCCCCGGACCTGCTCATCATGCATGCCGGCGGCGACGACGTGTCGGTACGTCCCGACCGGATGGACCCTAACGCGGCGCTGGTGTGCGCACAGCGGCTCGCCGCCTACCGGGTCGGCGGCCCGGGCATGGGCGACGCTTGGTCGTCCGACTGGGGCGCGCGGTGGCAGGATCTCCTTGGCATCGCGGATCTCGCTACATTCGATCCGACCGCGCTGTGGCGCAGTCAGCACCACCGCGACCGGCTTCGTGTCCCCATCGGCACCACGGTCGGCGGTGTGGCGGTGGAGCTTGACATCAAAGAGGCCGCCGAGAATGGTATTGGCCCTCATGGTCTTTGCGTCGGGGCGACCGGCTCCGGGAAGTCGGAGTTTTTACGAGCCGTCGCTCTGGGCATGATGGCTCGGCACTCTCCGGGACTGCTGAACCTGGTTCTGGTCGACTTCAAAGGTGGTGCCACGTTTCTGGGGTTGGAACGAGCTCCGCATGTTGCGGCTCTCATCACCAACCTCTCCGATGAGGCGCCACTGGTCGAACGGATGCGAGACGCACTGGCCGGTGAAATCAACCGCCGTCAGGAAATACTGCGCGCGGCCGGCAATTTCGTCAGCGTGGCCGCTTATGAGCAGGCGCGGCGAGCCGGCGCGCAACTGGGTGCCCTGCCCGCCTTATTCATCATCGTCGACGAGTTCTCCGAATTACTTGCTCAGCAGCCTGATTTCGTCGACATGTTCGTGGCCATCGGCCGTCTCGGCCGATCACTGGCAATGCATCTGCTGCTGGCCAGCCAGCGGCTCGACGAGGGCCGCATACGCGGACTGGAATCGCATCTGTCGTACCGGGTATGCCTGAAAACCCTGACGGCCAATGAATCGCGGATCGTGCTGGGAACAGCCGACGCCTACCAGTTGCCCAACACGCCGGGCGCAGGCTTCCTGCGGTCGGGCACAGGTGAATTGATGCACTTTCAAATTACGTTCGTCTCGGCACCCTGTGGACCGGCAGTCTCGCCGCCCGTAGTGGGGTGCGGGGAATCAATGCCGTCGGTTCGGTTGTTCAGCGCCGCTCCGACGGGGCCCGTCAGGCTACGCGGCACAGCGGGAGCCGACAGGTCGACCGGACGCACAGTTTTACAGGCGGTGGTCGAACGGCTCGATGGACATGGCCCGCCCGCCCATGAAATTTGGCTCCCGCCGCTGGGAGCGCCACCGACCCTGGACGCCATGTTCCACGACGCTTCTTCCGGTACCGGCAACCTGAGCGTTCCGATCGGGATCGTCGACCGCCCCTTCGAGCAGCGCCGCACGCCATTGATCATTGAGCTAGGCGGAGCCGCAGGCAATGTCGCTGTGGTGGGGGCACCTCAGTCGGGCAAGTCTACGGCCCTGCGCACGCTGATCACGGCGCTGGCCGTCACCCATGATCCCGGTCGAGCTCAGTTCTACTGCCTGGACTTCGGCGGCGGGGCGCTGGCATCCATCCGCTCGTTGCCGCATACGGGTTCGGTCGCCGGCAGAGCGGAGCCAGACCTCGTCGTCCGCACGATTGCCCAGCTCGAATCCATCATCCGACGTCGCGAGCTGTTCTTCCGCGAGAATGGTATCGACTCGATGGCCCAATACCGCCGGCTTCGGGTCGGCGACGATGCCGGCGTGCGGGCGGCGACGCGGGAAACCGGCGGTGACCGCTTCGCTGACGTCTTTCTGGTTGTCGACGGATGGGCGACAATGCGTCAGGAGTTCGAGACGCTCGAGGCACCGATCACCGCGCTTGCTATTCGCGGTCTTTCGTTCGGAGTTCACGTTGTGTTGTCCGCCTCGCGCTGGGCAGAGATCAGACCGGCGTTGAAAGATGCGATCGGTACCCGGATCGAGTTGCGCCTGGGACAGGCAGCTGACTCCGAGCTGGACCGCAAGCAGGCGCAGCGGGTACCCAAAGACAGCCCTGGCCGGGGACTGTCCGCCGAGGGGCTCCACATGCTGATCGCCCTGCCGCGGGTCGACGGCGTCGAGTCGAGTGCAGGACTGATCGAGGCCGCTGCCCGTCTGGGTCAAGTTTTACGACAGCGCTACGGCGAATCCGCCGCGCCCCCGGTGCCGCTGCTGCCCACGCATGTGGACCGCCACGCCGTCGTCGACCAGGCCGGCGCAGAACTTGGTGATAGCATCCTGCTGGGCCTCGAAGAACACGAGCTGCGCCCGGTGGCAGTTGATCTCGGGCAGCATTCGCACCTGCTGATTCTAGGTGAAAACGAGTGCGGAAAAACGACAGCGCTGCGCACCCTGTGCCGTGAGATCAGCCGAACGAAAACCGCCGCGCAAGCCCGATTGGTCATCGTGGACTTTCGCCGTGGACTGCTTGGCGTCGCCGAGTCGGATCACGTTGGCGGCTACGCGATGTCGCCTCCCGCGCTCACTGCATTAGTGCCGAGCCTGGTTGACCTGCTGCGACGGCGGATGCCCCCGCCACAGGCCAGCCCCGAACAGTTGCAAATCAGATCCTGGTGGTCGGGACCGGACATTTACATCGTCGTCGACGATTACGACCTGGTCGCCGTCGCCAGCCCGCTGACATCCCTCGTCGAATTTCTGCCGTATTCCAAAGATCTGGGTTTGCATCTGATTGTGGCGCGCCGCAGCGCGGGTGCGGCGCGCGCCATGTTCGAGCCGCTGCTGGCAAGCCTGCGCGACTTGAGCGGTATGGCGCTGATCATGAGTGGATCCTGCGAGGAGGGACCACTGATCGGCTCGGTCCGCCCGACATCGCTGCCGCCCGGCCGCGGCACCCTGATCACCCGTAGTGGTGCCGAACAACTCGTGCAGGTTGGCTGGAGCCCGCCGTAGTGATGCCGCACCGCGCTGTCATCGAAGCGGGTCCCGGTGCTATCCGCCGGTTATGTTGCGGCACAGGCGTTGTGGCGGGGGCCCACAGCGAGATGGCCCGAGGCGCACTGGATGCGATAGACGACGCGGTGGCCCTGGTGGAGGACCGCCCGGTCGCCGTCGATTCGTTGTGGCGGGCGGTGTTGCAGTCACTGGCCGGCCGAACTCATGATTCGGTTGCGATCGTGCACCCGTCGTGGTGGACGGCGTCACGCGTCGAGGTCGTCTCCACCGCCGCAGCGGGTTTGGCAAACGATGTGGTGACTCGGCGGCGCTCGTGGCTGCTAACTCAGGCACCGGGCGTATTGCCCCTTACGCCGGTGGTCGTGGAGATCGCTGATCGGTTGGTCGTCATCACCGGCACTGTGGTCGCGGCCGAACGCCGCGACGGCGAACCGCACCGTGTCGGCGAGACGGTCACGCGGGTCGTCGCGAAGATGACCGCCGGGACGGCGGGGACCGTGCTGATCGATGCACCCACCACGATCGCCGGGGCCGCGGCATTGGGGACGATCATCGCCAATCAACTGCGCGTCGCCGATGCGGATTTGACCGTGGTCGAAATCGACGACGCCGAGCTGCGCAGCCTTGCGGTAAAAACATTTTCAGCCGACGACGAACCAGAAGTCTCCGGGGCGGAACCGGTCGCATGCATGCGTTCCCGTCGCCGACTCAAAGCTTTCGTGCTTGTTGCCGTCGCCGCCGTCGGGCTGGCCGCCGCGATGCTGGGTGGGGGACACAGAAGTGTGCCTGCGACCAACGACATACCGACAACATTCTTGGTCGAGGGGCGGCTGGCTCTGACAGTTCCGGCACAATGGTCCACCCGGCGCGTCGTTGCCGGGCCGGGTTCGGCGCGGATCCAGGTCACGTCGCCCACGGATCCGGAAATCGTCTTGCACATCACGCAGTCGCCGGTCGCCGACGAGTCCTTAAGCGGCACCGCGGAGGTGTTGAGACGCGCGATCGACGCGGAACCGTCCGGCGTTTTCGTCGACTTCAATCCGTCCGCACGCAGCGCCGGCCGGCCGGCGGTGACCTACCGCGAGGTGCGCGCTGGCCACGAAATACGGTGGACGGTGCTGCTCGACGGTCGGCTCCGGATCAGCATCGGATGTCAAAGCCCGCCCGGCGGCGAGGCGGCGGTTCGCGAGATGTGCGAGCTAGCCGTGCGGTCCGCCCACGCACTGCGATGAGCGAAGGGTGGACGCGGAAAGCGCCGTGAGGCGGATGACACCATCGCGTTGATTCCGGCGCCGAATGCTGCGGCGCTGCCGAAACGACGCTCTGGATGCGGCAGGCACGCTTGTCGCACACGTTAAATTTTGGTGACCGTCGCAGGCCAGGGAACCGCCAGGACGTGCAATATGAGTGCGTATAGGGGTGGAGTAACCCCTTTAATAGCTAGCTGCTCAGCTTTTTAGCTTTTGGTCAGCCGGCCGCGATCGCGTTGGCCGCCTCGGTGGCCGCATACGATGCGGCGCTAGTACCGAGCGTGTTCACGAACATCTCATGAATCGCCACGGCCTGGGCGCTGACCGCCTGATACATCTGGGCGTGCGCAGCGAACTGGGCGGCTGTCAGCGCCGACACCTCATCGGCAGCCGCCGGAACGACCCCCGTGGTTGGGGCCGCCGCAGCCGCGTTCTGAGCGCTCATCGACGAACCGATCCCCTGCAATGAGCCGGCCGCCGCGGTCAACGCTTCCGGCTGTGTGGTCACAAACGACATTTGGTTTCGCCTTCGAGACTTCCTGCGGGCCTACCGGATCACGAACCGGGGCCCCTCTGAGCAACGGCGGGCACTTCGCCCGAGACGGAGAGGGAAAAGCGCCGCTGCAGGCGATCAATCAGCCCCTGGAGAACTTGGCGCTCCTGTTCTTCCATGCGCTTCGGGTGTCTAAGTGCACCAGCGTAGTCAACGGCACCTCTAGCTTCAGCGACAGCGATCGCCCTCTGGTATTTGTTGATCCGGTCGTCGGCTTGGCGGCAGCGCTCGGTGAGCAGACGCAGAAAGTAGGCGGCCTGGCGGCGATCAGTGTCCCCAGCGGGAACAGCGGCGGAGTGGTCGACATTAGCGGCGGGCCGGTTCATCGTCATCAGAGACATGGATTTCCGCGCACGGACATCGACCGGCCCGCGGCGGCCCGTGCCGCCGTGACGTGTACGCGCACTCAGAGGACGCGCGCCATTCGGCAGCCGCTCACCGACGCCCTGCACATGTTGCGGCCGTTGCGCGTTAGTCAACTGTCCGTTGTGCCGACCCGCATAGGCCGGGGAGTGCTGGTAGCGTGTGACAGGCCCACCGGGCAACGCGGTGAAGTTCATTTCGTCTCTCTCGGCTGGGGTTTTTGTTTTGGCGTGAGAAACGGTAACGCGCCGAATCCAACACGCACCATATGCGTCCACGATCAAGCTCAAGATCACTTTTGTGCGCGCAGCATGAAGGGGCGAAGCCGTCGTGAGCTGTGATTCGCACCCGCCGCGCCAGGGAAGAACTGGCTGGGTCAATCGGGGGCCGGTAGGCGTTACGAACGCTGGCCGTGGTTGAGTGGCAGCGAGATCGTTGATGCCCGCCATACGAGTACCTGGAGTGGCGCTCGGCGGCCTCGTGGAAGTGTCCAACCGCCTATCCTTTGAGAACGTTGAAAACGCGGGGGCCCGGGATCGGCGGAGGGTCGGATGACGGCCATAGCAGCGTGCCGGATGTGTGGCACCGAGCCGCGGGAGGGCGCGCGATTTTGTGACGGCTGTGGTGCACCCGTCACGTGGCACGACATCCATGCGGAGTACAAGCAGGTCACCGTGCTCTTCGCCGACGTGGTGCACTCTATGGACATCGCCGCGGCCGTAGGTGCAGAGCGCTTGCGGGAGATCATGGCCGAACTGCTCGACCGTTCGACGGCGGCGGTCCAGCATCATGGCGGCATGGTCGACAAGTTCACCGGTGACGGCATCATGGCGGTCTTTGGGGCGCCGATCGCGTTGGAGGATCACGCCATCCGTGCCTGTCGAGCGGCGCTGGATATTCAAACCGAGGCAGGTC
>JAFAQO010000495.1 GCA_019246375.1 Mycobacterium sp.
CGCCGACGGTGCGCATCAGCCCACCTCCGCCAGCCAGCGGTCATAGTCGGCGCGGTCGTCACCGCGAAATCCGGTGCCGATTTCGGTGCCCGACGGCAGCCGCCACCGGATCGCCAGTATCCCGTTGCGGGTTGTGACCTTGCCGGCGATGCCCCGCTCGGTGCGGATCGCGGTGATCGACTCCTGAGGAATCCAGATCGGACTAGCTCCGGAGCGTTGCACCAGGATGCCGTCCGGATACCGGGTCAGCAACGCCTTGCTGCGGTAGCCGAGATCGCCGACGGCGACCCGGTCATTCCAGCTCGGTGCCAGTGTGCAGCCGACATACATGCCGAGCGTCGGTGCGACGATCGCCGATCCCACGGTTTCCGGCACAGCCGGCAGCGTGCCGATCATCGCGGCCTGCCGCTGCCCGCGGCGCCGCCAACCGCGCATCATCAACTGAATCACCACCGCGATCAGCAATACCAGCACCGCGGCGAAGATCAGCGACCCGACCATCGTTGCCGAGTTCATCTGGGGGTTTTTCCGTCCCGGGCGGTGACTTTGCCGCGGAGCAGCGTCGCGGTCACGGTGGCGGGCAGGGTCATCGCCTCGTACGGCGTGTTGGCCGACCGGCTGGCCAGTTGCGCGCCGGCCACCGTCCAGGTGGCGTCGGGGTCGACCAGTGTGAGATTGGCCGGCTCCCCCACTTCCAACGGCCGGCCGTGGTCGGCCAGCCCGGCGATGCGCGCGGGGTTCTCGCTCATCACCCGGGCCACGTCGCGCCACGTGAGCAGCCCGGGGACGACCATGGTCTGCGCCACCACCGACAGCGCGGTCTGCAGTCCCAGCATGCCGGGCCGCGCGGCGGCGAATTCCACACACTTCTCGTGTTCGGCGTGCGGGGCGTGATCGGTGGCCACACAGTCAATGACACCCTCGGTTAAGGCTTGACGCAGCGCTGCCGCGTCGGCGGCCTCCCGCAGCGGCGGATTGACCCGGTTCACTCCGTCATAGCCGGCCAGCCTGCTGTCGTCGAGCATCAGGTGATGGGGAGTCACTTCCGCGGTAATCGAAATTCCTTGGCCCTTAGCCCATTTCAGGATCTCGACGGTCCCCGCGGTCGACGCGTGGCAGACGTGCACGCGGGCGCCGGCGTCGCGGGCGAGCAGGGCGTCGCGTGCAACGATGGACTCCTCGGCTGCTCGCGGCCATCCGGACAGTCCCAGCCGGGCGGCGCCGGGTCCCTCATGCGCGACAGCGCCAACGGTCAGCCTCGGTTCTTCGGCGTGCTGGGCGATCAGCACACCGAGGCCAGTCGCGTATTCGAGGGCGCGACGCATCACCAGCGGGTCGTAGACACAGTTGCCGTCGTCGGAGAACATCCGTACCTGCGCGGTTCCGGCCGCCATCATGCCCATCTCAGTGAGCTCGGTTCCGGCCAGCCCGACGGTCACCGCACCCACCGGGTGCACGTCGACCAGGCCGACCTGCCGGCCGCGGTGCCAGACATGGTCGGTGACTACCGGGCTGTCCGCCACGGGCGTGGTGTTGGGCATGGCGAACACCGCGGTGTAGCCGCCGAGAGCCGCTGCGGCCGAACCGGTTTCGATGTCCTCGGCGTATTCGCGGCCGGGCTCGCGCAGATGGGTGTGCAAATCGACCAGACCGGGCAGCAACACCTGTCCGGTGGCGTCGATCACGTCGGCGTCTTCTGGAATCGGCAGTCCGGCACCGATCTCGGCGATCTGCGCGTCGTCGACGAGTACGTCGACGCGCTTGCCCTCGCCGTACGGACGGACCCCACGAAGCAGCACACTCATGCCGCCATCTCCTCCCCGACGAGCACATGGAACAGCACCGCCATCCGCACGTGCACGCCGTTGGAGACCTGTTGCAGCACAGCTGACTGGGAGGAGTCGGCCACCGATGAGGCGATCTCCATGCCGCGCAGCATCGGGCCGGGGTGCAGCACGACGGCATGTCCGGGCAACATGGCCTGCCGCCGGTCGGAGAGCCCGTAGAGCACCGAATACTCCCGCGCCGAGGGGAAGAAGCCTCCGTTCATCCGCTCGGCCTGCACCCGCAGCATCAACACCGCATCGGCGGCGGGCAGTTCGGCGTCGAAGTCGTAGGAGACGGTGACCGGCCAGTCGGACACCCCGACCGGCAGCAGGGTCGGCGGCGCAACCAACACCACCTCGGCGCCGAGCGTGTGCAGCAGCATGACATTGGAGCGGGCCACCCGGCTGTGCAGAATGTCGCCGACGATCACGATGCGCCGGCCGTCTATGCCGCCGAGTCGCTGCCGGATGGTCAGCGCGTCCAGCAGCGCCTGCGTCGGGTGTTCATGGGTGCCGTCGCCGGCATTGATCACCGACGGGCCGCCCGCGGCGCCGGCGGTCCAGTCGGCCAGGCGGTGGGCTGCACCGGAGGCCGGATGCCGGATGACCAGCGCGTCCGCCCCTGCCGCCCGCAGCGTTAGCGCGGTGTCCCGCAGCGACTCACCCTTCCCCACCGAGGATCCCGTCGCGCTGACATTGATGACGTCGGCGCTCATCCACTTGCCGGCCACCTCGAACGACACCCGAGTGCGGGTGGAGTTCTCGTAGAACATCGTGACCACGGTGCGGCCGCGTAGCGTCGGCAGCTTGCGGACCTCGCGGCCGACCAGCGCCTGTGCGAACCGGTCGGCGTCGTCGAGGATCGCGGTGGCGTCGTCGCGGCTGAGGTCACCGGCGGTCAACAAGTGGCGCGTCATCGGGAAATCACCACCCCGTCGCGGCCATCATGCTCGGTGAGCAGCACGTGCACGCTCTCACTGTGTGAGGTCGGGACGTTCTTGCCGACATAGTCGGCGCGCAGCGGGAGCTCGCGGTGGCCGCGGTCGACCAGCACTGCCAGTTGCACGATCCGGGGCCGGCCCAGGTCGCGTAGCGCGTCCAAGGCCGAGCGCACCGAGCGCCCGGAGTACAGCACGTCGTCGACGAGGATCACCAGCGCGTCGTCGATACCGCCGGCCGGGATCGACGTATCTGCCAGCGGTCGCGGCGGCTGCATCATCAGATCGTCGCGGTAGAGGGTGATGTCCAGCGCGCCGTGGCCAACCTGGACACCGGAGAATTCGGCGATATTGGCCGCCAGCCGCTCGGCCAGCGTCACCCCACGGGTAGGGATGCCGAGCAACACCACCGCCGGAGCGTCCGAACTGTCGAGCGCGGTTTTTTCGATGATCTGGTGGGCGATACGGGAAATGGTTCGGCCCACGTCGGCCGCCGACATCAATTCGCGGCCGGTGCCGGTGTCACCCGCAGCACCCATGCGAAACCCTGGACCTCCTTCTCCGCCTCGCCGGACGGATCGTTAAAGGATGTCGCCTGCCCGGCAGCGTAGCACTGCCGGCCCGTCCGGCAACGATGCGGGCCGCGTGGCGGCCCCAGGCGGAGGCGGGCCATCAGATTGAGCTGGCCGATGCGCGACGGGACCCGAGCGGTCGCCGAGCTGAGGTTCGGTGGGCCGGAGGCCGCCTGTATCAAGGTCGTCGAGAACACGCCGGAGATACACAACGTCGTCGTGTGCACACTCTGTTCGTGCTATCCGTGGGGCCTCCTGGGTCTGCCGCCGAGCTGGTACAAGAGCGCGGCATACCGGTCCCGCATGGTCGTCGAGCCGCGAGCGTTGTTGCGTGAAATGGGCCTCGATGTGCCGGCGCGGGTTCAGATACGGGTATGGGACAGCTCCGCCGAGGCACGGTTCCTGGTCCTTCCGTTGCGGCCGGAGGGAACGGACAACCTGAGCGAAGCCGACCTTGCCGGGCTGGTCACCCGCGACGCCATGATCGGCGTGGCCGGAGTTGCCTGGCCATGAACGAGTTCAACCCGATCGACGTGTCAGGGCCGGCGGCTCCACCGCGTTCGAACGGCGAAGTGGTCTTCGACGCACCGTGGCAGCAGCGCGTTTTCGGCCTGACGCTGGCATTGAACGAGGCCTCCGCAATGCCGTGGGAGACGTTTCGCGCGCGGCTCATCAACCGCATCGCTGAAGACGAGGCACGACCATACTGGGGATCCTGGGTGGCTGCGCTCGAGGACGTCGTTGCCGCATCGGCGAGGCTCTCGATCACCGATGTCGATACCCGGCATAACCAGCTGCTCCAGCAGCCACCGGGCCACGATCACTGATATCACCACCGGCCAGCCGCGTCGTGCCCCCAGCCCAACGCACATGGGGGTTAGCTACCCTGGCGGAAATGACAAGCTCTCCATCTTCCGGTTTCCCCCGCATCGATTTCGACGCCCTCTACCGCGGTGAGAGCCCGGCCGAAGGCGTCCCGGCGATGAAGACGCCGCCATGGGATACCAAGGCGCCCAAGGAAGGCGTCGTTGCTTGGCAAACGGACGGCCTGGTTCACGGCGACGTTCTCGACATCGGATGCGGGCTCGGCGACAACGCCGTCTACCTGGCTCAGCAAGGTTATAACGTCACCGGGCTGGACATCTCCCCAACCGCCCTCATCACCGCAGAACGCCGCGCCAGGGACGCCGGGGTGAACGTCACGTTCGCGGTGGCCGACGCCACCACGCTCGAGGGCTACACCGACGCGTTCGACACCGTCATCGACAGTGGGATGTTTCACTGCCTCGACGACGACGGCAAACGCAGCTACGCCGCTGCGGTTCACCGGGCCACCAGGGACGGCGCCACACTGTTGTTGAGCTGCTTCTCCGACGCCAATCCCCCGGACGCCGATCCGCCGCGGCCGGTGGTGACTGAGCAGACAGTGCGTGACGTCCTCGGTGGCGCGGACTGGGAGATCGTGTCGCTGGAGCCGTTCACCGTGCGCCGCGAACAGGAGGGCACCGAAGTCGAGATGGCGTTCTGGATCGTCCGTGCGCAGCGGCGCACATTAACCTGAACCGGGTGACTCTCGACGGCAATCAGGCGTCCATCCGCGAGGCCTGCGATGCCGGCTTGCTCGCCGGCACCGTGACGATGGTCTGGCAGCACGGAACTGTGTTGCAGGTCAACGAGGTCGGTTACCGTGACGTCGACGCCGGCGTGCCGATGAGCCGCGACACGCTGTTTCGCATCGCGTCGATGACCAAGCCCGTCACAGTCGCCGCGGCGATGAGCCTGGTCGACGAGGGCAAGCTGGGCCTGCGCGACCCGATTGTGCGCTGGTTGCCGGAGTTCGCCGATGTGCGGGTGCTCGACGATCCGAGCGGTCCGCTGGAGCGGACCAGTCCGGCGCAGCGGGAAATCCCGGTCGAAGACCTGCTCACCCATACCAGCGGCCTGGCCTACGCATTCACCGTGGACGGGCCGATCTCGCGGGCCTATTACCGGCTGCCGTTCGGCCAGGGTCCCGATGTCTGGCTGGCGGCGCTGGCCGCCCTGCCGCTGGTGCACCAACCAGGCGCGCGGGTGACCTACAGTCACGCGATCGACGTGCTCGGCGTCCTCGTTTCGCGGATCGAAGGCAAGCCGTTCCATCAGGTGCTTGACGAGCGGATTCTGCACCCGTTGGGTATGAGCGACACCGGGTTCTTCGTGTCAGCGGAGGCACGCCACAGAGCCGCATCTATGTACCGGCTCGATGACGACGACCAGCTGCAACACGGCGTCATGGGTCCGCCGCGGATCACGCCGCCAACCTTCTGCAACGCCGGCGGCGGGCTGTGGTCGACCGCGGACGACTACCTGCGCTTCATCGAAATGCTGTTGGGCGACGGGACGGTGGATGGCGTGCGCGTGCTGTCCGCCGAATCGGTACGGCTGATGCGCACCGACCGGCTCACCGACGAGCAGAAGCGGCATAACTTCCTGGGGGCGCCGTTCTGGATCGGCCGGGGATTCGGCCTGAACCTGTCGGTGGTCACCGATCCCGCGAAATCCGCACCACTGTTCGGTCCGGGCGGACTCGGGACGTTCAGCTGGCCCGGCGCGTACGGAACGTGGTGGCAGGCCGATCCGGCCGCGGATCTGATCCTGCTCTACCTGATCCAGAACCTTCCCACCTTCTCCAGCGACGCAGCCGCGGCGATCGGCGGCAACACGTCGAGGGCGAAACTGCAAGCCGTACAACCGAAATTCGTGCGTCGCACCTACCGCGCGCTCGGCTTGTAGGGTCACGCCTCGTCGTCAGCACCTGGCCCGCCGGCTCGGCGCGAGGTACGACGGCAGCGGCATGGCCGGGTCGAGGTCGTCCGCCGGTAGCGGGTTTCCGGCGGTCAGTGTCAGCGGCACGACCCCCGCCCAGTGCGGCAGCGTGACGTCCTCGGCATCGTCGACCGGGCCGCCGGATCGCGCCTTGGCGCACACCTCGACGAGGTCGAGCGCCAGAACGGCGGTCGCGGCAAGCTCGCGGGAGTTGGGCGCCCTGGTGTCGGCGGCCCGGCCCGGTGCGACGTGGTCGAGAAGGGCGTGCAGCGCCCGTAGTTTTTCTTCTCGCTCCTCGACCAGCCGGGCGGTGCCGGTGACGACGACCGAGCGGTAGTTCACCGAATGGTGCAGCGCCGCACGTGCCAGCACCAAACCATCGAGCAGGGTCACGGTGACACACACCGGCAATCCCTTGGTGGCTTTGGCGGCCAGTATCGGGCCGCTTCCGCTGGAGCCGTGTAGGTACAGCGTCTCACCGAGGCGGGCATGCGTCGTCGGCAAGACAATCGGGTTACCGGCGTTGACGTAGCCCACGTGACACACCAGAGCTTCGTCGAGAACCTGGTGCACGGTTTGACGGTCGTAGCAGGCGCGCTCGCGATAGCGGGTGGGTGTGCTGCGCGGTGTCGGCAGGTATCGATGCGTGGCTTTCATTGCGTCCAACTTTGCACTAGTACATAATTGGTTTTGTGTCGGTACACTACACCATTCGGGGTGCCGGCGCCGAAGCGATAGCGGCGGACATCGAGGAGGCCATTTCCCGGGGCGCCTTGGCACCCGGTGTCGCACTACCGCCGATCCGCGAGCTGGCCGGTCGGCTCGGCGTCAACCCCAACACCGTCGGCGCGGCCTACCGCCTGCTACGCGATCGGGGGGCCGTTGAGACGGACGGACGGCGCGGAACCCGGGTGCGCCAACGGCCGGCGACCACACCGAGATCGTCGCGGGGGCTCGCCATCCCGGCCGGCGTACATGACCTGTCGACCGGCAATCCCGATCCTGGCCTGCTTCCGATCGCTCGCATTAAGCACGCGGGCCGGCGGCAACACCGTGACCCGGTGCTCTACGGACAGCCCGGGATCTCCGCCGATCTGGCCGAGCAGGGTCGCGCCGCTCTGGCCGCGGACGGCGTCCCGGCCGACCACCTAGCGGTGACCGGAGGAGCCCTGGACGGCATCGAGCGGGTGCTGGTCGCCCATCTGCGTCGCGGTGACCGAGTCGCCGTCGAAGACCCGGGCTGGGCCAATCTGCTCGACCTGTTGGCCGCCCTGGGCCTGACCGCAGAACCGGTGCGCGTCGACGACGACGGGCCGGTAGCTGCCGACCTCACCCGGGCGCTGCGTCGGGGCGTCCGAGCTTTGATCGTAACCAACCGCGCCCAAAATCCCACCGGCGCAGCCCTTTCCGAGGA
>JAFAQO010000606.1 GCA_019246375.1 Mycobacterium sp.
CGTGCCACGAAGTGGACTGTGGGCAGCCGGCTGCGCAGGAAGGCGTCGCTGACAGTGACGCCTTCGCGAGTAGCTGTGTAGCCCCGGCGGCCGTGGTAGCGGCGTTTGGCATCTGCCCCGGCGAGCACCGCGCCGTAGCCGGGATGCCAGCACCGCAGCTGCCCGGGCCGCATGTTGTAGTAACGAAACAGGAAGTCCGACACCGGATGCGGCCGGCCTTGGCGGTATAAAGCCAAGAACTTCGCCACCCGGCGCCGGTGTGCGTCTGCCTCCGCCAGCCAGTCGGATTCGTCAAGCCACCGCGGAGCCGCGGCGTCGTCAGCCACGGTGCGCACCGTCGCGCACTGTGCCGACCAGGTCTTCGACCAGGTCGTCGAGCGCCACCATCCCGACCACCCGGCCGTCCTGGGCGGTGACCAGGGCCAGATGGCTGTTCGTGCGCCGCAGCCGCGACAGCGCCTCGGCCAGCGGCAGCGACTGCGGCACCCGCGGCAGCGGACGGACCCGTGCCAGGTCGATGGTGGCGTTCGGGCTGTCGCTGAGCGCCAGCACGTCCTTGATGTGCAGGTAGCCGACGAACCGGCCGCCGGCTTCGGTAACCGGGAACCGGGAGTATCCGGTTTTGGCCAGCGCCTGTTCGACCGCGCTGATCGTCGGGCCGCAGCCGGCGGCCGCCACCGGCACCGTCTCGATCTCGCCGACCGGCACCGCGACATCGGCGATGACGCGGTTGCGGATCTGCAGCGCCCGGGTCAGCCGGGTGTGCTCCTCGCGGTCCAGTAAGCCCTCGGACACCGATTCGGCGATCATCTCCCGCAGGTCAGCCATGGAGACCGTGATCGCGAGCTCGTCGCGCGGCTCGACGCCGAGTCCGCGCAGAACCAGGTTGGCGCACCGGTTGTAGAACGCGACCAACGGGCGCACGGCCCGCACATACGCCAGGTACGCCGGGATCAGCAGCATCGCCGCCCGCTCCGGGCCGGCGATCGCGATGTTCTTGGGCACCATCTCCCCGAGCAGCACGTGCAACGTCACCACGACCGCCAGCGCCACCACGAACGACACCGTGTGCAGCACCGCGCCGGGCAGTCCCAGCAGCGCGAACGGCTCGTGCAGCAGGTCGGCAACCGCCGGCTCACCGATCCGGCCGAGCAGAATGGAGGCCACCGTGATACCCAGCTGGGCCCCGGCGAACATCAGCGGCAGCCGCTCGCCGGCCCGGATGACGGTGACTGCGCTGGCCCTGCCCTGCTCGGCCAGCGCTTCGAGCCGGTCGCGCCGCACCGAGATCAGCGAGAATTCCGCTCCGACGAAAAACGCGTTGGTACCGATCAGCAAAATTGTCAGCAGCACGCTGAAGACATCAGCCATCAGCGGCTCCATCCCCCCAAAGCTGAGTCGCCGCCGCGGCCGAGCCGGGTCAGCTCGAGTAGGTCGATCCGGCGACCGTCCATCCGTACCACGGTCGCCCGCCAGCAGCGTGAACCGTCTGACAGGCCATCCGGATCGAACGCGGTCAGTTCTACCGTTTCACCGTTTGCCGGAATATGGCCGAGTTCTTGCAGCACCAGCCCGCCGATCGTCTCGTATTCCCCATCGGGAGCGCGATAGCCGGTGGCCGCGGCCACCTCGTCGATGCGTAGCAGGCCCGATACCCGCCAGCCTTTGCCGGCGGCCATCACATCGGGGGTGGTGTCGTCGTGTTCGTCGCGGACATCGCCGACGATCTCTTCGACCAAGTCCTCGCCGGTGACCATGCCCGCGGTGCCGCCGTATTCGTCGACGACCAGCACCGTCTGCAAGCCGTTGGCGCGGGTCTGGGCCATGAGGGCGTCGCCGTCCAGCGTCGACGGCACCACCGCGACCGGCTGCGCGACCGCGGCCAGCGGGGTGTGCGCGCGCTCGGCGGCGGGCACTGCGAAGACCTGCTTGACGTGGACGATGCCGACAGTCTCATCGAGGTCACCGTCGACGATGGGGAATCGGGAAAACCCGGTTTCGGTGGCGGTAGCGGCCAAGTCGGCGACGGTGTTGTCGATTTGCAGCGTCACAATCTTGGATCGCGGGGTCATCAGCTCTTCGGCCGTCAACGTGCCGAACTGCAGCGATCGGTGCACCAGCGTCGCGGTCGTCGGGTCCAGCGAGCCGCTGCGCGCGGAGGTCCGCACCAGCGAAACCAGTTCCTGCGGTGAGCGCGCAGACCGCAGCTCCTGGGCCGGCTCGACACCGAACTGGCGCAGGATCCAGTTGGCTGCGCCGTTTGTCAGCCGGATCGCCGGAGCCAGCAGAAAGGAGAACAGCAGCTGCGGGCCGGCCACCGCACGGGCGGTCCGCAGGGGGCGCGCGACGGCCAGGTACTTGGGTACCAGCTCGCCGAACACCATTGACAGCGATGTCACGGCGACCAGCGCTAAGAACACGGCGATCCCGTCGGCTAGCCGCTCCGGCACGCCGAGGGCATCCATTGCCGGATGCGGCAGCTGCGAAACCATCGGCTCGGCAAGGTAACCGGTGACCAGCGTGGTGATCGAAATACCCAGCTGGGCGCCGGACAACTGGAACGCGAGCGTGCGGTGGGCGCGCTGCAGATAGCGATCCCGACGGCCCCCGTCACGGGCGTTCGCGTCGACGGTGCTGCGCTCCATGGTCGTCAGCGAGAATTCCGCGGCCACGAACAGCGCTGTGCCGGCGGTGAGCGCCACGATAGCCAGCACACTGCATACGGTGACGACGACGTTCATCGGCGGCTCTGTGGTCGCATCCTCAGGCTCCGGTCGACCAGGTTAGAAGGACCGCGTCAAACGGCGCATGCGCCGACGGCCGATGGGCCCGGAAGCCAGCGGCCTCGACGGGTGCCTGCGGCACGTCAACCCCTTCGCTCGGTCACCCAACCGTTACCTGAAGTCCACATGGTAGCGAAAAACCGTTGGAAGGCCTGGGACGACAGCCGCAGCGATTTGACTTCACCAGCCGAACGGCAGCGGATGGCCTTCGGCGAAGCCGGCCGCCGACTGCACACCCACTACCGCCCGCTCGTGCAGCTCCGCCAAGGTCGACGCACCGACGTAGGTGCAGGTGCTGCGCACCCCCGAGGTGATGTGGTCGATGAGATCTTCGACGCCGCCGCGGGCGGGGTCCAGTCCCATCCGCGAAGTCGAGATCCCTTCTTCGAACAGCGCCTTGCGCGCCCGCTCGAACGCGCTGTCGGCGGCCGAGCGAGCGACCACCGCCCGCTTGGACGCCATTCCGTAGCTTTCCTTGAACGGCTGGTCGTCGCGGTCGCGCATCAAGTCGCCTGGAGACTCGTAGGTACCGGCGAACCACGACCCGATCATCACGTTCGAGGCACCGCCCGCCAGTGCCAACGCCACGTCGCGCGCATGACGAACCCCGCCGTCGGCCCAGACTGAGCAGCCGAGCTCAGCTGCCGCACAAGCGCATTCGACAACAGCGGAGAATTGCGGTCGCCCGACACCGGTCATCATCCGGGTGGTGCACATCGCACCGGGGCCGACCCCGACTTTGACGATGGCTGCCCCGGCATTGATCAGGTCGCGCGTGCCCTCAGCCGAGACCACATTGCCCGCGGCCAACGGAACCCCCAGGTCCAGCGACGAGACCGCCTTCAGCGCGTCCAGCGTTTTCACCTGATGCCCGTGCGCAGTGTCGACGACCAGGATGTCGACGCCTACTTCCGCCAAAGCCTGCGCCTTGGCGACGGCGTCGCCGGTGATGCCGATGGCCGCGCCGACGCGCAGCCGTCCGCGGGCGTCGACCGCCGGGGTGTAGATGCCGGCGCGGATCGCTCCGGTGCGGGTGAGCACACCGGCCAAGGTGCCGTCGGTGGCGGTCAGCACGGCCACCTTTACCGGCGCGTGCTCAAGCAGGTCGAACACTTCACGCGGATCGGTGCCCACCGGAGCGGTCACGAAGTCGCTGATGGCGACGTCGCGGACCCGGGTGAAGCGGTCCACGCCCAGGCACGACTGCTCGGTCACCAACCCGATGGGGCGGCCCTCGAAGACCACCACCGCCGCGCCGTGCGCGCGTTTGTGGATCAACGCGAGGGCGTCGGACACTGAATCGTCGGACGCCAATATCACCGGGGTGTCGACGACCAGATCGCGGCTCTTGACGAAGTCCACGGTCTGTTTGACGGCGCTGATCGGAAGGTCCTGCGGCAAGATCACGATGCCGCCGCGCCGGGCCACGGTCTCAGCCATCCGCCGGCCGGCGACCGCGGTCATATTGGCGACCACGACCGGGATCGTGGTGCCCGAGCCGTCGGTGGTGGATAAGTCGACGTCGAACCGCGACGCCACATCCGAGCGATTCGGCAGGATGAAAACGTCGTCGTAGGTCAGGTCGTATCCGGGCCGGTGCCCGTTCAGAAACCTCATCCTCTGGCTGCCCCTTTTACTCGGCCTCTTTACTCGACCTTTTGTCGCTCAGCTCTATTGTCCGGCTCCGCCTTGCACCACCACGCGACGCGGGTCGTCGCCGGACGAGTTTTGATTGTCCGGCTCCTCCGTATCGCTCCG
>JAFAQO010000326.1 GCA_019246375.1 Mycobacterium sp.
GCATGAGGCGCGCCGGCGACGATGCAGAGCGAAGCGATGAGGAGGAGCGGCGCGCATGAGTAGCGCCTACGACGTCTTGGCCCGCATCACCGGTAACCGGCGTGCGCCCGAGCCCGCGGAGCAGCAGTGCGAGATGTGCTCCGAGCCGATCGCCGACGAGCACCAGCATGTGGTGAATATCGGTGGGCGGCAACTGATGTGCGTGTGTCGTGGGTGCTACCTGTTGTTCACCGACTCCCAAGCCGAGCTGCGGTACCGCGCGGTTCCGGACCGTTATCTTGCCTTCCCCGACTTCGCGCTGGATCGCCGCGCATGGGAGGCGCTGCAAATCCCGGTCGGTCTCGCGTTTTTCTTCCACAACTCGGTGCTCGACCGCACCGTCGCCTTCTATCCGGGACCGGCGGGAGCATGCGAATCCGAACTCGACTTGGAAGCCTGGACCGCGATCAGCGCCGCCGAACCGCGGGTGGGGCTGCTGGCCGACGACGTCGAGGCGCTGCTTGTGCGGGTTCCCGACGATGGGGAACCTGTCTGCTACCTGATTCCGATCGATGCCTGCTACGAGTTCGTCGGCAGACTTCGGACGTTGTGGCGTGGTTTCGACGGCGGGCAGGAAGCCCGCGAGTTCATCGACGACTTCTTCGCAACGCTCGCCGCGCGCAGTGTAGAGCGACGAGCATGACTCCCACGGACTTGGTGTTCGCCGTCGTAGACGTGGCTCCGGAACCCTATGCGGTGACGCCGGTGCTGAACGCGCGCGTCGCTGTCACGGCCGCCGGCGACGAGCCGGTGCACGCAGTCGCGCTGCGCTGCCAGGTGCGCATCGAACCACTGCGGCGCGGATATTCCGACGAAGAGGCCGCGGGACTGATCGACTTGTTCGGGCCGCGGGAGCGCTGGGCCACCACGCAGCGCACCTTCCTGTGGCAGCACTGCGCGGCAATGGTGCCCGGCTTCACCGGCACCACTGAGGTGACGCTTGCCTTGCCGTGCACCTACGACTTCGAAGTCGCCGCAACCAAGTACCTGCATGCACTACGCGACGGTAGGGTACCGCTGCAATTCCTGTTCAGCGGAACTGTATTCATGGCCGGTCAGCGTGGGTTTTCCGTGCAGCAGGTGCCGTGGGATCGCGAAGACCGCTATGACATGCCGGTCACGGTGTGGCAAGCGCTGATCGGGCAGCACTATCCCAACAGCGGATGGGTGCGACTGAGCCACGATACGATGGCGGCGCTCGCCGCCTACAAGTCGGCGCAGGGACTTCTCGGGATCGACGAGGCGGTCACCGCGCTGCTGGCCCGCGCTCACGAGGAGGTCCGATGAGTGCCGACTGGGACCGGGCGCGCGCCGTCGCCGACGCCGTTCTCTACGAGGGCTACCTGCTCTACCCCTACCGCGCGACATCGCGCAAGAACCAATCCCGCTGGCAATTCGGCGTTTTGGGCCCACCGGGTGCTGCGGACGCCGGAATCGGCGAGGACGACAGCCTTTCCGCGCAATTCCTTGTCGAAAAGGCACATGCCATAACGTTGGTCGTGCGCTTCCTGCAGCTGCAGCATCGCGGTGCAGAACGCGACACTGGCTGCCGGCGATACCAGCCGGTCGACGAGCTGACCACCGCGTCGGGTGCTTGGCTGTCCTGGGATGAGGCAGTGGAAGTCGAATTGCCTTTTGGTCCTTTGGAATTGGCGCAGCCGCCCCGGCAATGGACGTTGCCGGTGGTGGCGCCGGCAGGAACAGATATCGAGACAGTTGGCGGTGGCCGGCTGGTACGCAGCCGGCAGGAGGTGCGCGCGTCGCTGAGCGTGGCTGTCGAGTGCGACGGCGGTCTGGACCGTGTCACGGTTGCCGTGCACAACACCGGGGCAACAGTGGACGCTGCAACCGACGGCAAAGAGTCAGCGATCGCCAAGTCGTTGATCGGCACCCATGTCATCGCCGAAGCAATTGGCGGCCAGTTCATCTCGCTCCTGGAACCACCGGCGCACGCCGAAGCAGCCGCGGCCTCTTGCCGCCAGCACCGATGCTTCCCGGTGCTGGCGGGCCCGGCCGGTGAACGTAACCTATTGCTGATCTCGCCGATCATCCTTTACGACCATCCCGAGATCGCCGAGCAAAGCGGGGGCGCGCTCTACGACTCAACTGAAATCGACGAGATCCTCACGCTGCGGGTGATGACCATGACTGAT
>JAFAQO010000514.1 GCA_019246375.1 Mycobacterium sp.
ACCGTGTTCGAGGGCTCCATGGCACACGTCGAGAGCAGGCACGCCGAAACACGCGCGCTGCTGGCTGCTTCGGGCGGCACGTCATTGGGTGAGGCGCCGGCGCGGGCCTGGGAGCAGGGCCGGTTCGGCGCGCCATACCTGCGCGACTCACTGCTGGCCGCGGGCGCGCTGTGCGAGACGCTGGAGACCGCCACCGCTTGGTCGAAAATTCCCGCGCTCAAGACCGCGGTCACCGACGCGCTGACGACCGCGCTGGCCGAATCGGGCACGCCCGCGCTGGTGCTGTGCCACATTTCGCATGTGTACCCGACCGGCGCTTCGCTGTACTTCACCATCGTTGCGGGGCAACGCGGCAATCCGATCGACCAGTGGCGCACCGCCAAGGCGGCCGCGTCGGAAGCCATCATGGCCACCGGTGGCACCATCACCCACCACCATGCGGTGGGTGCCGATCACCGGCCGTGGATGCACGACGAGGTGGGCGAGTTGGGTGTAGAGCTGTTACGGACCGTCAAAGCGACGCTCGATCCGGCCGGAATCCTCAACCCTGGCAAGCTGATTCCGTGACTCAGCTGCGCCGCCGCGAAATCGGCCAGGTGACCATGCTGACCAATCCCGCCTCCGGGCACGGCAACGCGCCGCACGCCGCAGAAAAGGCGATCGCCCGATTGCAGCAGCGCGGTGTCGACGTCGTCGAAATCGTCGGCGCCGACGCCGCGCACGCACGTCGCCTGGTCGACGACGCACTCGAGCGGGGTACCGACGCCTTGGTGGTCACCGGTGGCGATGGCGTGATCGCGTGCGCGCTGCAGGCATTGGGCGGCAGCGACATTCCGCTGGGTATCGTCCCGGCCGGCACCGGCAACGACCATGCCCGCGAATACGGGCTACCTACCACAGATCCCGAAGCCGCCGCCGACATCGTCGCCGACGGGTGGGCCGAAACCGTCGACCTGGGGCGAATCTGCGACACCAGCGGCGCGGCCAAGTGGTTCGGCACCGTGGCGGCAACGGGTTTCGACTCGCTCGTCAGCGACCGGACCAATCGGATGCGCTGGCCACATGGCCGGATTCGCTACAACCTGGCGATGCTCGCGGAGCTCTCGCAGCTGCGGCTGCTGCCGTTCCGCATGGTGCTCGACGGCACTCGAGAAATAAAAGCCGAACTCACCCTCGCCGCCTTCGGCAATACCCGCAGCTATGGCGGCGGCATGCTGATCTGCCCCGGCGCCGACCACGCTGACGGCCAGCTCGACATCACGATGGTGCACTCGGCTTCACGCACACGGCTGATCCGCTTGTTTCCCACGGTTTTCAAAGGCACCCACGTCAACCTTGACGAGGTGACCACCGCTCGTGCTCGATCGGTCAGCGTGGAATGTCCCGGTATCAACGCCTATGCCGATGGCGACTATGCGTGCGCGCTGCCGGCCGAGCTCTCCGCGGTCCCGGGCGCCCTGCGGATCCTGCGGTCACGTAGTGACCGGGCAGGGCCCGGCGAACACCGCCGGAGAAATTAACCCACTCCCCGGCTGAGCCAGGTGACCTCGCCGGCGTCGCCGCCGTCGCGATACATCTCGAGCGCCTCATCCCAAGCCGTCCCCAGCGCGGAATCCAGTTCGGCGGCCAGGGCGTCAGCGCCGGAAGCCATCATCGAGCGCAGCCGCAGCTCCCCGACCATGATGTCCCCATTGGCGCTCATCGTGCCGCTCCACAATCCCAGCTGCGGGGTGTGACTGAACCGCTGGCCGTCGACTCCCCGGCTGGGATCCTCAGTCACCTCGAACCGCAGTACCGACCAGGAGCGCAACGCGTTGGCCAGCCGCGCGCCGGTCCCCACCGGGCCGACCCAGTTGGTCACCGCGCGTAGCTGTCCGGGCAGCGCCGGCTGCGGCGTCCACCTGAGGTTGGCCTTGGCTTCCAGGGTCGACGACAACGCCCACTCGACATGTGGGCACACCGCCGCCGGCGAGGCGTGGATGTACACCACGCCGGTCGTCGTGTCGGCGAACTGGTTAGACGCACGCATCTGTTGCTCCTTCGGCTCCACGAGGGACGTCTTCCCCAACGACCTGGTGGACCCAGAGCAGGATGCTCCAAGATAAAATTGTGTCTTGCGTGTCTATTGTGCCCTGTGAGACCCCTGTTGCGCTAGTGGGCGCGATATTCCGAAATGACCGCGTCGGACAGGGCCGGCCACGACGGCAGTGACCATTCTCCGAAATCACGGTCGGTGAGCACGATCAGCACCAGTTCCGCCTCGGGATCTGCCCACATGAAGGTGCCCGATTGACCGAAATGGCCGTATGTCCGCGCCGAGTTGGATGCCCCTGTCCAGTGCGGTGACTTGGAGTCCTTGATCTCGAAGCCCAGCCCCCAGTCGTTAGGCCGCTGTACGCCGTATCCGGGCAGAACTCCGTCGAGGCCGGGGAACTGCACGGCGGTCGCCTCCGCGTGCATCTGCGGCGAGACCGTCGACGGACGCAGCAGGTCGCCGGCGAACGCCGCCAGGTCGGCGACTGTCGAGGTCGCACCGAAGCCAGCGGCCCACGCGCCGCCGTCCAGCTGGGTCGCGGCCATGCCGAGCGGCTCGAACACCGCCTCGGTCAGGTAGCGGGTGAATTCGATGCCCGACGCGCGCTGCACCGTCTCGGCCAGCACCGTGAAACCGTAATTCGAATACATCCGGCGGGTGCCCGGCTTGGCCAGCCGGTGGCCGGAGTGCATCGCCAGACCGGAGGCGTGGGCCAGCAAGTGGCGGACCGTGGCGCCGGGTGGCCCGGCCGCCGTGTCCAGGTCGACGGCACCCTCCTCGATCGCGACGTGGACCGCCCGGGCCACCAGCGGTTTGGTCACCGACGCCAGCACAAATCCGTGGCTCATGTCGCCGTGGCCGGCCAGCACGCCGGCGGGGCCGACGACGGCGGCGGCGGCATTCGCAACCGGCCAGTCGTCGAGTGCGTCGAGGGCAGCCATCGCGCAGCAGCCTAGCCCGGCGACGATGCCGGCCGGTACGGCCGGAGGAGGAGCCGGGCCATCGGATCTAGCCCGGCGACGATGCCGGCCGGTACGGCCGGAGCAGGAGCCGGGCCGTCGGATCTAGCCCGGCGACGATGCCGGCCGGTACGGCCGGAGAAGGAGCCGGGCCATCGGATCTAGCCCGGCGCTAGGTTGGTGGCCATGGGTCAGACAGTGCGCGGCGTGGTTTCACGCAAGAAGGGCGAGCCGGTCGAATTGGTGGACGTTGTGGTCCCCGATCCGGGGCCGGGTGAGGTCGTCGTCGACGTCACCGCGTGCGGTGTGTGCCACACCG
>JAFAQO010000577.1 GCA_019246375.1 Mycobacterium sp.
TCGAGGAAATTGGCCGGCTTCACTCCGCCGTGTTTTTCCCCGGCATACGCGACGACGTCGAGAGTCGACATCACCAGGCCGGCGCCGTTTCCAATGATCCCGACCTGTCCGTTCAGCTTGACGTAGTTGAGGTCGTGCTCCTTGGCCTTCAACTCCAGCGGATCGGTGGCGTCGCGGTCCTCGAAGTCGACATGGGTTGGCTGACGAAAGTCGGCGTTGGCGTCCAGGGTGATCTTGGCGTCCAGGGCCAGAATCTGGTCGTCGGGTGTGCGCACTAACGGGTTGACCTCGACCAGGGTGGCGTCCTCGGCGACGAACAACTCCCAAAGCTTGGCGATGGTGAACGCCGCGGTGTCGAGTACCTCCTCCGGCAGATGACCCTGCTCGGCGATGGACCGCGCCAACGCCCGGTCGACACCGCGGACGGCATCGACGGGGACCTTGGCAAGTCGGTCAGGTTTGGTGGCGGCGACCTCTTCGATTTCCATGCCGCCCTCCACCGAGCACATCGCCAAATAGGTGCGGTTGCTCCGGTCGAGCAAGAAGGAAATGTAGTACTCCTCGGCGATGTCGCTGGCCTCGGACACCAGCAGCTTCTTCACGATGTGCCCTTTGATGTCCAGACCGAGGATGTTCGTGGCGTGCGTGTAAGCGTCTTGCGGTGTCGCGGCGTATTTCACGCCACCTGCTTTGCCCCGCCCGCCGGTCTTGACCTGGGCTTTGACCATGACCGGACGACCGATTTCCTCTGCGATCGCTTTGGCCTCGTCGGCGCTGTCGGTCACTCGCCCCGGCGTGGTGGGCACTTCGTGCCTGACGAACAACTCCTTCGCCTGATACTCGAAAAGATCCATGGACTCCGCTGTCTCGTGTCGGCCGTTTGTCGGCGCGGCGTTAAGAAACGCGCCTGCGGGGAACTGTATCGACACGGCTGAAGGGTTATGCCGCCGCATCCGGTGATGTGGTTGGCATTGCGCGAGGTTTAGTGATTAAGCTCACATTCCCGCGCGGAGTTGCTGCTTGGGTTTGCCACGTCCGGCGCAAAGTGGTTAACGTCTCAGGGTCCAAATAACGTTATGGTTACGACCCGAGGATTTTCCAGGTTTGCCCCAGCGCCGCTATGCCCGGTCTCCTGCTGCCGGAGCCTCTCGCCGATCCTCCCGCCACTTGCCAGACCTCGACGGCAACGAGGTCACCGACATCATCCCCTTCAACGAGGTAAGCGACCTCGACGACGAGGACTTCGGCGACAACACGGCTTTCGACAAGGAAGCGCAGGTACTACTGGCGCCGGAGCTTGACGACCTGCACGACACCGACGACCTGACCCCGCTGAAGCTGGCCGCACCCAGCGACGAGTTGGCCGCCGACTCAGCGGTCGAGCCTTGCGTCGATGCCCGCCCGCGTGCGCTGCATCAACGCATCCGTCGTATCCGTCGCTCGGAGACAACCGACGCCCCTTTGCGCCGGGTCGGGCAGCACCGCAAGCCGATGACGGCCACGACCAGGGGCCGTGTTCTGTTCACCGCTATGGCTGCCGGCGCCGCGGCCGCTGTGGCGCATTCTGGCAGCCATCCGTCCGAGACCGCCAAGTCCGAAGCCGTGCTAGCCGCCGATGCGTCGGGGCTCAACGGCGGGGCAGTCACCACCTCGGCACGAGGCATGCAGATCGTCACCGTGAAGCCGCCCGCGAATGTGGCGTGGCACAACCAGGAACTCGCCAATGGAGCGGCCTATGCGCAGGAACGCGCCGAGCGCGAGGCACGACTGCAACGACCACTGTTTGTCATGCCGACGAAAGGCATATTCACTTCCGGTTTCGGGTATCGCTGGGGTGTGCTGCATGGCGGTATTGACCTCGCGAACTCGATCGGAACCCCAATCCTCGCGGTGTCCGACGGTGTCGTGACCGATGCCGGTCCCGCTGCCGGCTTCGGAATGTGGGTCAAGTTGCGCCACGCCGATGGCACAGTCACGGTCTACGGGCACGTCAACACCACACTGGTCAGTGTCGGCGAACACGTGATGGCGGGCGATCAGATTGCCACCATGGGCAACCGCGGAGACTCCACCGGCCCGCACTTGCATTTCGAGGTGCGGTTGGGCGGCACCAACCGGGTGGACCCCGTGCCGTGGCTGGCACAGCGGGGTCTCAACGTCGGCCCTTATGCCGGTTGATCCTAAGTGACTGAGCCGAACGATCAACGTCTGGGCGAAACGCCGTCGACCGGCCCGCCATCGGGTCCCATCCCTGAGACCTCGAACGGCGTTCCAAATGAGCCGCAGGCTAGCCCCAACGCTTCGAAAAGCCCTGAATCACGAACACGCATTATCCGGCGGGCACCGACCGCACCGATGCCCGTAATCGCCGACCAGGCCCGCACCACCCAGATTCCGCGTCGGCCAACGTCGTGGCAGGACGCTCCTCGCGCTGGCCGGCGCGGGGATCTTGCAGGGACGGGGATGGATGCACGCGCCACGACTGCCATCGCCGCGTGCGCCGTCAGCTTCGTCAGCGGTTGGGCCACTTCAGTGGTCGCCACCGACCTGATCGCCGGCTGGTGGAAATCCGACCGACTGTTCTGCGTCGCCGTCGGTTTTCTTGCTTTGGTCTTCGCTTTGGCCACCGTGTCTGGCGTGATCCTGCTGCTGCAACGCCGGGCTCTCGGCCGCTACCTGATCGTGGCCGGAGCGGTGATTGCATTGTTGACGTACGGCGGCGTGTTCATCGCGGGTGCCCGGGTCGCCTGGATCGTGCACACGCTTCCGCTACTTCCTATTGCCAGTGTGGTGCTGGCGCTGCACCCGCAAACCAAGCGCTACCTGGTGGAGGAATGACCGGCGATAGCTCGGGCTGGGGCTGATTGCCCGGCTCCTGCTCAGACCGCTTCGCA
>JAFAQO010000106.1 GCA_019246375.1 Mycobacterium sp.
GGCACCACAGGAATGGAAGGGGGAAACCTCGACGGCCCGCCCTGACCCAGCTTCCATTTCGCCCTCCGCGATACCTCGCCGCAGACAACACGCCGGTGGGTCGATGAGCCCAGCATGCGCTAGGCACCGATTACCCGCAAGCGGACACGGCAAACCAGCGGGTCCGACGAAAAGGGGGCGCCGCGCGATTGAACGCGGCGCCCCAACGCAGCTGTGCTGCTGCGGTCAGCCGGAGATCAACCCCTTGGCCTTCGACGTTGCGGCCTCGTAGCGTGACTGGACATCGGCCCAGTTGACGACGTTCCAGAATGCCTTGGCGAAGTCGCCCTTGACGTTCTTGTACTGCAGGTAGAAGGCGTGCTCCCACATGTCGAGTAGCAGCAGCGGAACGATGCCGAGCGGGAAGTTGGCCTGGTGGTCGTACACCTGGAATACCAGGAGCTTCTCACCAAGACTGTCGTAGCCGAGTGCCGCCCAGCCCGATCCCTGCACAGTCGTGGCGGCCGCGGTGAACTGGGCCCGGAACTTGTCGAACGATCCGAAGGCGTCGTCGATGGCGGCGGCGAGTTCCCCGGTCGGCTTGTCACCACCGTTGGGGGACAGGTTCTTCCACCACATGGTGTGATTGACATGGCCACCCAGATTGAAGGCCAAGTTTTTCTCGTTCAGCAGGATTGCAGACTGGTCATCCTTCGCGCGGGCCTCTTGCAGTTTGGCGAGGGCATCATTAGCGCCCTTCACATAAGTGGCGTGGTGTTTGTCGTGGTGCAGTTCGTTGATCTGACCCGAGATGTGGGGTTCCAGCGCTCCGTAGTCCCAATCCAAATCGGGCAGGGTGTACTCAGGCACAGGATTCCTTCCTTGATCGATTACTTCTGACGCTTCGTTCCAGCTTTCCGCCAAACGGCGGCCTCGCGTAATCAACCCTGCTCCATCGCTGCGCGCACCGCAACAACGGATGTTGTGCGCCGGAACCCGGTCGACCCGGCTTAGGGCCAATTCAGTACAAGACGATGACGGCGAGAACCGCCAGCAACACAAGAGCGATCAAACCGGCGCGCAAACCGGCCAGTAGATAGGAGCGATTGCATGCAGCGGCACCGGGATACCAGTGCGGGGATGACGCCGACGAGCGCGGCCCGATCGGTTGGCTTGCCATCACGGGAACCTGACCTGCACGTTAAACCTGCCCCAGTGAAACGAGTCACAACTATTTTCAGTGCTCGCGATCATAACCTTTTTGCGCAGCGGCAGGAAAATCTCGGTCACGCGGGGCCTCTGAACTGCAGGTTTTGTGAAGTCGCCCGAGTCATCGGTGCCATCAAACCGCACGGTGGTTCGCCGAGTCAGACCTGAGTTGGTGACTCGCCGTTCCCGCCTGCGAACCAAAGGTGGTTAGCGGAGCAAGCCATTTCGCTCTGCCGCCGGCTGGCCTGTCGATGGCGACGCCTGAGATGGGCGACGTTATCCACAGTCAAGTCGGCGCGACCCTATTGACGGAGCGTCAACGGGAGGGGCGAGCATGTCTCGCGTTGTGGATAAACCTGTGGAAACTGTGGATACCTGTAAGTAGCTGAACGGACAGCATTCGGTGCATGACCGGCGGCCGCGTGCCAAGATCGAGCCATGGACGGTGATTCGGCGGTTGCCCAGGCTGATGTCGCCGACGTGCCTGCCCACTTCGGTCCTGAAGCGGTGCTGCTGGATGTGCGCGAGAACGATGAGTGGCAACGCGGCCACGCCCCCGGTGCGCTGCACATACCGATGGGGGAGGTGCCGACGCGGCTCGGAGAAATCGATGTGGACGCCCAGTTGTATGTGATCTGTCATGTGGGTGGCCGATCGATGCGGGTGGCGCACTTCTTGCAGCACAACGGCTATCAACCCGTCAATGTCAGCGGCGGGATGCTGGCCTGGGCGAGCGCCGGGCGGCCCGTCATCACCGACGACGGCGGGCCCGGCGGTGTCTGATCGCGGGTCCGCATCGGGCCGTACCCACCGTGGTTAGGCTGATGCAGTGATCCAGGTGTGCTCCGGTTGCGGCACGCGGTGGAACGTACGCGATCGTCAGCGGATGTGGTGTCCCCGATGCCGGGGCGCCTTGTTACCCCCGGTGGCGGCTGGACCGGAGACCGACGCCCGCTGGAGCGGGCGCGCGACTACCCAGGCTGTCGTCGGACAGCACGCACCGCCGCGGTTGCCACCGGGCTACCGGTGGATTGCAGTGCGGCCGGGCGCTCCTCCCCCGGCCCGACCGCGACGACGGCCGCTCGGTCCCACGCCGCGCTACACGGCGATGCCGCGCTGGAGTCTGGGTGATCGCGTCGACGCTGTGGCCGGGACGCAGACGTCATCAACGGCGCAGGAGGTACCCGCGGCGGCACCCGTCCGGATGACACTGGCGGCGACTATCGTGGCGCTGGCGATCGCGGCACTGGTGCATGTCGTGCGGTACCTGCTGTTGATCATCAATCGCAACACATTGCTGAACCCGGTGGTGGCAGCAGCCGCGCTGTGGCTCGGTGTGCTGGCCAGTCTGGCAGCTATCGCTGCGGCGGTTACCTGCGCGATCGTGCTAACCCGATGGCTGATCGGGCGCCGGGCTGCCGCTTTCCGGCATGGCGGTCGTGCCGAGCCGCGGCCCGGGTGGGCGCTGTGGTCCGGCTGCCTGGTGCCCCCGTGGGTCGCTGTAGTGGTGGCATTGTTGCTTGCGATCAGGCTGGCGATGCTCAAAAGTCCTCCCGGCTGGACGCTGATGGCCTTCGGATTGGCTGTTTGCTTGCTGCCACTGGTCGCTCTTGTGTGGGCGTTGGTGTATGCCCTCGAGCTGGCGAAAATCGAAGGCCGATATGACCGAATGCGCAAGCCGATCTGGACGTGGTGGCTGCTGTGGCTGACCAGCAGCGTGGCCGCAGTGTTTGCTACCGCGACCAGCTCGGCTCGGGACGCCCAGGGCATTGCGAACAATACGGCGGCGACGACGGTCGCGTATCTATTGGCCCTGATCACCGTGGGCGCCGCCGCACGTGTCTTCGAGGGTTTCGAGCGCAGACCGATCGAACGGCCCATCCATCGGTGGCTCGTGGTCGGCGACGAACGACCCAGTTCGGCTGCATCGGTTGACGCTGTTGAGTTAGACGGCGAGGAACCGGCAGCATAGTGGGTATGTTGTGGGCCGACGAGGTGCTCAACGGGCACCCCTTTGTGGTCGCGCATAGAGGCGCCTCGGCGGATCGCCCGGAACATACCCTCGCTGCTTACGACT
>JAFAQO010000109.1 GCA_019246375.1 Mycobacterium sp.
GGGCCGGTTTCGGCTGAACGACCACCGGGCATTCGCGAGGGCGTGAGCGCACTACGATTGACCCGGTTCCTCGGTATTGCCGTAATAACAGCCTGGGCCGCCATGGTGGGCGGACCCGTCCTGGTAGCGTCCGCCCAGCCGTGTCCCGACGTCGAGGTGGTGTTCGCCCGGGGTACCGGCGAGCCACCTGGCGTCGGCGGGGTCGGACAGGCGTTCGTCGACGCGCTGGGCTCGCGAGCCGGCGGCAGGTCGGTCGGGGTATATCCGGTCAACTACCAAGCCAGCAGCGATTTCGGCGGAGGCATCGATTTCGCCAGAACCGTCGTCGACGGGATTCGGGATGCGGGCGCTCATGTCGGGTCCACCGCGGCGAACTGTCCCAACACCAGGGTGGTGCTCGGCGGGTATTCCCAAGGCGCGGTCGTGGCCGGCTTCGTCACCTCCTCCGCCGTCCCGAAGGAAGTACCTGCTGAATACGTGCCCTACGTACCTCAGCCGCTGCCGCCGGAGGTGGCCAACCACGTTGCCGCAGTGGTGCTGTTTGGAACACCTTCGGATGCGTTCATGCGCGATGTCGGCGCGCCGCCCATCACGATCGGTCCCCAATATGCGGCGAAGACCATCAAGTTGTGCGCTCCCGACGACACTATCTGCAATGGCGCGCCGCCCGGGCAGCCCGGCATCGCGCACGTTCTGTATTCAGGGAACGGCATGGTGGACCAAGGCGCGGATTTCGCGGCGAGTCGCCTGTAGCCGAGCTCCCTAGCCGAATGGCGAGGACCTACTGATTGCCACTCAGTGACCAGTCTCGACTCGGTTCGGCTATCTCGACGTGAACGCGGGCCCATGAGTTGTTGGCGTATCCCTGGGGATTCCACAGTGCTGCCGCGGACTCAGGTTGGGTCGCTCCGGTGGTGTCCCACGCCCGGGCCGTCACCGTCAACGGACCCGGCTTGGCATCGACGGTGATCGACCATTGCCGCCACGCCCACCGGCTGCACGAGGGCTCAAGTATGGCTTGGTGCCAGGTGGCACCCTCGTCGAGGGAAACGTCGACGCGGGCCACACCCCGATCGCCGTCAGCCAAGGCGTAACCGCGGATGATCTGCGGGCCGGGAGCACACACAGCGCCGTCGTCGGGAAAGAGAATGTCGCAGTTCAACAACACCGAGGACAGTGAAATGCCTTTACCGGGGCCGGCGGCGTGCGCGTCGCTGTCGGCGGGAAGGATTCGATAGGCGACTGCCTGAAAGTAGTTTTGCGACGGCATCGCCTGCACGGTGATCGACGTGACCCATTTCACGCTGCGGGCCCCGATATAGCCGGGTACCAACACCCGCACCGGGCCGCCATGAACTTGCGGAAGCGGTTGACCATTCATTTCCCAGGCCAGCAAGACTTCCTCCGACAGTGCTTTGGCCAGCGGAACGGAGCCACCGAAAGGTTGAGCCGGCAAAGCCAGTTGGGAAACGTCCGGGGCGGTGAATGCCGCATGCAAGCCGTCATCCCGGCGCACTCCGGCGGCAGCAAGCACGTCGGCCAACCGCGCTCCCGACCACTCGGCGGTGGAGGTCGCCCCACTCCCCCACGGGTCTTCGCCGGCTACGTCGTGCACCTCGTTGAATCCGGCCCGCCGGTTGCCTGCGCATTGCAGGGTCGCGATGAGCGTGTGAGCACGGAAACTGCTTCTCAGCTCCTCGAAGGTCAAGTTGAACGGCTTAGCCACCAGCCCGTCGACCGTTAGCCGCCATTCGTTGAGCGATATCTCGGGAATGGGACCGTGATTGCGGCAGTAGAAGGTATCCAGCGCGGTGATCTGGTCTCGAGCCAACTCCGACCGGGCCGCTTCTGCGTTGAATGGGTACTGGTTGTGGACGATGGTGGCCGCGCTCTTACCCCACATCGGTCAAACTTTCGTCGATCTCGTCCATTGCACTTAACAATGTGCGGCATGAGGTCAGTGTTCGCCAGTGTTTCGCGCACCGCGTGCTGCATTCGCTCGACGGACGATGTGACTTAAATGTCGGCGAACACCTCGGCAACGACGAAGCTGGTTAAGGTCGGAACATCTTGAAATAAGGCGGATTTCGTCTGCGCCGATCGGGTCGAACTTCCGCAGCACCGCGACCCGCCGCGCTATGGACCGTTTCAGGTCCCATGGTGCCGATCAGCAGCGGCGGCCCACCGGACTGGATTGGTCCAGGCCGCCCGTGCCCCAGACAGGGTCAACATCTCGGAGTTGTCGAAAGCGCTGCGCTCGCCAGCACGGCAGGACCTCTCGCGTGCGGGGACGACAAAGACCGACCCTTGTCGATCGGATGCGCCAGTCGCGCAGTACGGCCGCATCAAAGTCGGGCTCCATCACCGGCATGCTCAGTGCGATCTACATGACCGCGAATTTTGACCTGCACGGCAACTGGGCCTCGACGTCTTTGGATGGCAGCATGTCTGGGGTGGCCATCCACGGTACTTCCGTCGCGCACGTCCGGCTCACGGTCACCGATATCGAGCGATCTCGGCAGTTCTACGAGAGCGTGTTCGGTTGGCCGGTTCTGCTTGAGGTGCCCGACAATGCCAACGAGGCGACCCGGCGCCAGCTCGACTTCCTGGATGGCGGTGTGATCTACGACCTTGGCGGCGCACTGGTCGGTCTGCGGCCGGCTGCCAGCGACAGGTTCGACGAGGACCGCGTTGGGTTGGACCACATCGCGTTCCGAACCGCCAGTAAAGCCGAATTGGACGAAGCCGCTCAGCATCTCGATGGCCTGGGAATCCGCCACGAGCCGATCAAGGACATCGGGCCGTCGTACATCTTGGAGTTCCGCGATCCCGACAACATCGCCTTAGAGCTCACTGCGCCGAAATAGTTGCGCCGGCATTGTGATGACCTAGCGAGAGTGGTTGACTGGCAAGGGCAATGAGTATCAGCTTCAACCACACCATCGTCGCCGCTCGGGACAAACGGGAGTCTGCACAATTCCTCGCCGAGTTGTTCGGGTTACCGGAACCGGTGCCGGTCGGCCGGTTCATGGCCGTGGCGCTCGAGCACGGCGCCACCCTGGACTACTCCGATGTGCCCGACGGCGAAGAGATCCGGCCGCAGCATTACGCATTCTTGGTTTCCGAGGACGACTTCGACGCCATCTACGGCAAGATCTCCGCCCGCGGCATGGACCACTGGGCCGACCCGCGAGGCGAACACCCCGGCGAGATCAACCACAGGGACGGCGGCCGCGGAGTCTACTTCCCCGACCCAGCCGGACACTATATGGAG
>JAFAQO010000113.1 GCA_019246375.1 Mycobacterium sp.
TCGACCTGTTCTGGCGTCGCCGGCACCTGCGGAAGCCGTGGATCACCGACGTCGATGCCTTGCAGCCGCAGACCTGACTTCACCATCGTCACGCCGCCCAGGCGCTTCATCGCCGCGCACAGCGGACTCAGCGACACGTTGATCTTGCGGGCAGTCGCGATATCGCCGGACTCGAAGGCCGACAACATGTCTCGCAACTGTCCCGCGGCCAGATGCGATATCACGCTGATGAACCCCGTCGCACCCATCGCCAGCCAGGGCAAATTCAGGGGGTCGTCGCCGGAGTAATACGCGAGTCCCGTTGACGCAATGACATCCGCGGCGCCGTGCAGATCGCCCTTCGCATCCTTGACACCGACGATGTTCGGGTGCGAGGCCAGCGCCCGGATCGTGTCGAACTCGATCGGCACGACCGAGCGCGGCGGAATGTCGTACAGCAGCACGGGCAGCGCCACCGCGTCGGCGACCGCGCTGAAGTGAGCAAGCAGCCCGGCCTGCGGTGGCCGCGAGTAGTAGGGCGTCACAACCAGAAGGCCGTGCGCGCCTTCGGCTTCGCATGCCCTGGCCAGCCGCACGCTGTGTGCGGTGTTATAGGTGCCCGCCCCGGCGATCACCCGCGCCCGGTCGCCGACCGCTTCGAGCACGGCGCCCAACAGCGCCAGCTTCTCCTCGTCGGAGGTGGTCGGCGCCTCACCGGTGGTGCCGGACACCACAAGCCCGTCGCACCCGGAGTCGATCAAGTGCGTCGCCAGCTGCGCGGCGGCGCCCAGATCCACGGCGCCGTCGGCGGTGAACGGCGTCACCATCGCGGTCAGTACGGTGCCCAGCCGCGCTCCGACGTCCATTCCGCTGGTGTTCACGGCCTCCAAGGTTACCCGGCGGGCCTGAGTCCTCCCTGCCGCTCGCCTCAGGCTTCGGTGGCAAGCGGGGACGTCGCCACCTCGGTGCCGTCGAGTAGCGTGGTGATTTCGAAGTCTGCGAATACCGCCGGGGCCAGATCGGCCAGCTGGCGCAGGCACGCGATGGCCAGCCGCCGGATCTCGACGTCGGCATGCTCACTGGCCCGCATCGCGATGAAATGCCGCCATGCGCGGTAGTTGCCGGTGACGACGATGCGGGTCTCCGTGGCGTTGGGCAACACCGCGCGGGCCGCCTGGCGTGCCTGCTTGCGGCGCAGCACGGCGTTGGGTTCGTCGCCGAACTTGGCTTCCAGTTTCTTCAGCAGGGTGGTGTAGGCCTCTCGGCTGGCGTCGGCCGCCGCGAGGACCAGCTCTTGCAGCTCGGGGACCTCTTCGATGCCCGGGGGCAGCACCACCTGGGAGTCGCGTTCCGGGACGAACCGTTGCGAGAGCTGCGAGTACGAGAAGTGCCGGTGCCGGATCAGTTCATGCGTACAGGAGCGGGAGAGCCCGGTGATGTAGAAGGAAACGGTCGCGTGCTCGAGCACCGAGAAATGGCCGACGTCGATGATGTGGCGCAGGTAGGCCGCATTGGTCGCGGTCTTCGGGTTGGGCTTCGACCAGCTTTGGTAGCACGCCCGGCCCGCGAACTCGGTGAGCGCTTGGCCGCCGTCCGCGTCTGTGCTCCAGGCGACGTCGGGCGGTGCGACGAACTCGGTTTTGGCGATCAGCTGCACCCGCAGCGGCGCGCTCTGGGCCACGGTGTAGCAGCCTAGTCGAGCATCACAGCAGCTTCTCCAGCGTGATGGGCAGGTCGGTGACCCGTCTGCCGGTGGCGTTGAACACCGCGTTCGCGATCGCGGCGGGCACACCGACAATCACCAATTCACCGAGGCCTTTGACTCCGATCGGGTCAACGACCGTGTCCTCCCCGGGCAGGAACGTCGCGTCGAGCGACGGAACGTCGGCGTTCACCGGGACCAGATAGTCGGACATGTTCGCGTTGACCACCCGCCCGTCGCGGTAGTCCAGGTAGGTGCCCTCCAACAGCGCCATCCCGATACCACCGACCATGCCTCCGATGGCCTGGCTGTGCGCCAGCTTCGGATTGATCACCCGGCCGGCGTCGTAGCAGCCGTACACGCGGCGGATCCGGACGGTGCCGAGCAATTCGTCCACCGCAACCTCGGCGAAAACCGCGCCGTAGGCGTACATCGAGTACTGCTTGTCGGCGTCTCCCGGCGTCCAGGTCTGTTCGGTATCCAGGCTCGCCCAGCCGCGACGCCGCAACAGGTCCTGATAGGCCTCGCCCTGATCCGGGCGGCTGATCGCGAACATCCGGCCGTCGGTGACACCGACATCGTCTGGCCGCAACCCGTTGAGGGGGGAACCCGGGTCGACCACCGCTGTGCGGACGAATCTGTCGCGCAACATGCCCGCGACGGTGAACACCGCCGACCCGACGCTGGCCATGGTCCGCGAGCCCGAGTGCGACGGCGCCGCAGGGTAGGCGCTGTCGCCCAGCATGAATTTGACCCGGCTGATCGGCAGGCCCAGTGCGTCGGCGGCGACCTGAGTC
>JAFAQO010000264.1 GCA_019246375.1 Mycobacterium sp.
CTTTCTGGCCGCCCGGCCCTGAACCGATGACGACGACGTCGTATCCCAGCGTCGAACTCATGAGTAGACATCTACGCCGGTTCTTCTGGTCGCGCATCTCGATCAGGCGATGCACACGTGAAGAGTTCGGTGCGTTGCGGCGACCAGCCCCAGAAACACAGTCGCGACTTCATCCACAGCTGACCGGTTTCGGCGCCTCTCGCGTGTGCTCGTGACGGTGCCGGTTGCCAGCGTTCAGCTCATGACGACGCATCGACCTGACTTTGTACTGAACCGTCCCGGCGCGCTGATCGCGGCACTCCCGGCCATCTTGGGCTTCGTGCCCGAAAAATCGCTGGTGCTGGTCTCGATCGCTAACGGCGAGATGGGCTCGGTGCTGCGAGTCGACCTCTCCCGGGTACTCGCCGACCAGGCCGGGCAGCTCACGCAGGTAGCCGCGGCGGCCGAGCCGGAGGCCGCGATCGTGGTGATCGTGGACGCCGACGGCGCGCACTGCCCGATGTGCAACGAGGAATACCGGCAATTGTGCGATGCGCTCACCGAGGCGGTGTCGCAGCACGGGATCGAGATGTGGGCAGCGCATGTGGTGGACCGGATCGTCGCGGGCGGCCGATGGCACTGCGTCGACAGTTGCGGCGCGGGCAGCGTGATCGACGATCCTACGGCGTCGCCACTGGCGGCGGCGGCGGTGTTGGATGGCCGGCGCCTTTATGCCCGGCGTGCCGACCTGCAGGCGGTCATCGCAGTCGACGACCCCAACCGCAGCGCCGAGCTGGCCGCCGCGCTCCGCTCGTTCGCGGCGTCGCGCGCAGTCGCCCACCGCGCCGATGCCGACGGCTGCGGCCGGCGCGACGTCGAGAACATGATGGCCGCCGCGGCCCGTGTCGCTGGGGGAGAGCAGCTGTTCGATGCCGAGCTGGCGAGCCTGGGCTGCGCACTGACCGACGTCCAGGTCCGCGACACCCTGTACGCGCTGGCGATCGGCCGAAACGCCGGCGAGGCCGAGTCGCTGTGGGCGATGCTCGCGCGCACCCTGCCGGAACCGTGGCGGGTTGAGGCGCTGGTGCTGCTCGCGTTCAGCGCCTACGCGCGCGGCGACGGGCCGCTGGCCGGGGTGTCGCTCGAGGCCGCCCTGCGATGCGAACCCGGCCACCGCATGGCGGGCATGCTCGACGTGGCGTTGCAGTCCGGTATGCGCCCGGAGCGCATCCGGGAACTCGCGGTCACCGGCTATCGACTGGCTGAGCGGATGGGGGTGCGGCTACCGCCGCGACGGGCGTTCGGCCAGCGCGCGGGCTAACCGGCGCAATGGCCCCGATTTAAACCTTCTCGACCTTGACGGCGTGCGCCATCTCGTGCGGCAAGCTGACATTCTCGTGGCCTGGGATCACGATCGTCACGCCGCCGGCGGGATTGGTCTGGACGGTCACCCGGGCATTGGGCACGACGCCGGCATCCTTCAGTCGGGTGATCAGGTCGATGTCACCCTGAACGTGTTCGGTGAGTTGGCGCACAACCACGGCCACCGGTGACCCGGATGGCAACTCGGTCAACCGCACCAGGTTGGCGCCCTCGGCGTCGAAGTCCGGTCCCACGCCCAGGTCCAACAGCCCTGGAATCGGGTTTCCGAATGGGGATGTGGTGGGGTTGTTGAGCACGTGGACGAGCCGGCGCTCGACGTCCTCACTCATGACGTGTTCCCAACGGCATGCCTCGGCGTGCACTTCTTCCCACGGCAACCCGATGACATCGACGAGCAGTCGTTCGGCGAGGCGGTGCTTGCGCATCACCGCAATGGCCAGGGCCCGGCCCTTGTCGGTGAGCTCCAGATGGCGGTCGCCGGCCACATGCAGCAGCCCGTCCCGCTCCATCCGCGACACAGTCTGGCTGACCGTCGGCCCGCTCTGGTCGAGCCGTTCGGCAATCCGGGCACGCAGCGGCGTCACGCCCTCTTCTTCGAGGTCGTAGATCGTCCGCAGGTACATCTCGGTCGTATCAACCAGGTCGTTCATTCCGCACCCTCCATTGCCGCTGAGTCTACTTCCCCAGCAGCGTGAATGGTCCGCTAACACTCCAGCGCAGCACTCTGCCCGCCGCGGCAGGCGGCGGGCAGAGTTGTGGTCGGTTTAGCTGGCGTAAGAGCGCAGCCGATCAGCCCGTTCGCCGTTGCGCAGCTTGGCCATCACCTCGCGCTCAATCTGGCGGACGCGCTCCCGGGACAGCCCGAACAGCTTGCCAATTTGATCGAGGGTGCGGGGCTGCCCGTCGTCCAGACCGAACCGCAATCGGATCACCTGATGCTCACGCTCGTCCAGCGTCGCGAGCACGCTGCGGATGTCGGTGTGCAGCAGCTCGGCGATCACCGCGTTCTCGGCCGACATCGCCTCGGCGTCCTCGATGAAATCGCCCAGTGGAGCTTCCTCTTCGGAGCCGACCGGCATGTCGAGGCTTACCGGATCCCGGCTGTGCTCGAGCAAGTCGTTGATCTTGTCCACCGGGATACCGGATTCGGCGGCAAGCTCTTCGTCGGTGGCCTCACGTCCCAGGTTCTGGTGCATCTCCCGCTTGATCCGCGCCAACTTGTTGACTTGCTCGACCAGGTGCACCGGCAACCGGATGGTGCGACTTTGATCGGCCATGCCCCGCGTGATGGCCTGGCGAATCCACCAGGTGGCATACGTCGAGAACTTGAATCCCTTTGTGTAGTCGAACTTTTCCATCGCGCGAATCAGTCCCAAGTTGCCTTCCTGGATGAGGTCCAGCAGCGGCATTCCGCGACCCGTGTAACGCTTTGCCAGCGAGACCACCAGCCGCAGGTTGGCTTCAAGCAGATGACGGCGCGCCGCTTCGCCGTCGCGCATTACGAGCGCCAGATCGCGTTTGCGGTTCTCGCCGAGACGCTTGCGCGTCTCGAGCAGATGCTGCGCGTAAAGCCCAGCCTCGACGCGCTTGGCGAGTTCGACTTCGTCAGCGGCCGTGAGCAACGCTGTTTTGCCGATGCCGTTCAGATACACCCGCACCAAGTCCGCGGCTGGGCTCTGAGCGTCCAGATCGCTGTCAACTCGGCTCGTGGTGGCGTTTGCCATGGCCCCTCCCGATCGGCTTGAACTTTCATGTGGTCCAACGACCAGTGCAAGCCAAGAGTTCCCACCGAACGGCCATCTCACACCCGTTGACGTGCGACAATGTGCCACCCACGCTGAGAATGTGCTGAGAGTGCGACCGGGGACCGGTTATTCGGAACCGTCGGCTGGACCCGGCGACGATTCGGAGTCGGGGTCCCAGGCGGGGGTTCCCCCAGCCGAGAAGCGGCGAGGGGGCGAACCGAGCCATCTGGCACTGTGCGGCGCGTGCGGTTGCCGCGCGGCATCTCTGCGCGGCTCGATTGCCGGGCGTCCAGCCGTTGGGAACAGCGGCGTGCGTCGGCGTGGCGTATCGAAGCGGTGCCGTTCGTCGGCGCGAAGGGGCGGTCGGTCGTTGGCGATCAGCACCGCCATCCACGGCAGCGGCACCGAAGCCGCGACAATCAGCAGCGAGATCAAACCGTTGTGCCACAGGCCGTACGCCACCGCGGCCAGCACGAGTGCGGGCACCCGGAACGCCATTAGAGTCAGGTACTTACGCACCCGCTCTCGATGCTGCACCTCATATGAGGGTGCGGCGGCGGTAATCAGTACGGGGCGACCGTCGTCGTCGAAACCCAGCTCTGGGCGCCGCTTCATCTCTCCACTGTTCCACAACTAGCAGGTTTCGGCTCAACCGGTTTGGGGGTGGACTTCCGGGCCGATTGTGGGCCGGTTTCCGGCACAATATGAGCATGCAGACCCAGACGATCGAGCGCGCGGATACTGACGAACGCGTCGACGACGGAACCGGCAGCGACGTCCCCAAGTACTTCCACTACGTCAAGAAGGACAAGATCGCCGAGAGCGCGGTGATAGGCACCCATGTCGTCGCGTTGTGCGGTGAGGTGTTTCCCGTGACACGGTCCGCCAAGCCGGGATCACCGGTCTGCCCGGACTGCAAGAGAATCTACGACAGGCTCAAAAAAGGATGACCCGCGCGCCATTCAGGGTCGCGCGGGCCAGGAGACGGGTGTCTTGCCGCTAAACCTCCAGCGGGGCGCCGCTAAATTCCAGCACCGCCGACAATTCGATCAGCTTCGCCTCGTGCTCGTTGGCGTGATGCTGGCAGAAAAGAAGTTCGGCACCGGACGGCAGGGTGGCACGCACACGTGCGGCGGCGCCACACCGGTCGCAGCGATCAGCCCTAGTCAGTTGCGGACTGGTCAAAGTTGCGTTCATGCCGTCTCCGTTCTTGGCGTGTCTACACTGTCTAAGACGTTGAGACTTCCCGCGTTGTTCCTGGGGGATACCCATTGTGTCGTTTCTCACGCGCACTGAAATCGCAGACTGGACGGCCGATCGGGTGAACACCTCTCCGCAGGTACTGGTGCACATCTGTTCTGCTGCGCAGTGGTCGTCCGCTCGGATCCGGGGCGACCTCCGTCCCGAGTCGCTCAGTAGTACGGGCTTTATCCACCTTTCGACGCGGGCCCAGGTCCACCTGCCGGCCAACCGGCTTTATCGCGGACGTCACGACCTGGTGTTGTTGCACATCGATCCCGCCCGACTCGACGCGCCGCTGCGATGGGAACCCGGAGTGGGCACCGATCCGCTGTCGATGTTGTTCCCACACCTCTACGGGCCTT
>JAFAQO010000265.1 GCA_019246375.1 Mycobacterium sp.
ATGATCGTCAACGTATCGAGCATGGGCGGCCGCCTGGGGATAATCCACGAAGCCGCATACTGCGCCAGCAAGTTCGCGCTGTGCGGCTGGAGCGAGTCAATGGCCGTCGACCTGGCCGGCACCGGCGTATCGGTGAAGCTGATCGAGCCGGGACCCGTCGACACCGAGATCTGGAACCAGCCCGATAACGAGCCGCCCCTGTACGACGGCCCCAAGGTCCCTGCGGACGATGTCGCGCAGGGGATTATCGCTGCGTTGGGCAGCGATAGCTTCGAGCACTACCTGCCCGACTTGAAGGCGGTGGTCGACGGCAAAAATGCCGACCTTGATGCGTACATCGCGGGTGCGGCCGCCATGGCGCGACGATGAGGGCGCTGGTTTTCGGCGTGCCGCCGGAGCCGTTCGAGGTACCCGACGACGCCACGGCGCTGGCCCGGAATCTGGCACACACGCCGACGGCGCTGCGGCAGTTGCCCGATCCCCAACTGCTGCACGACGATTGGGTGATCACCAGGCCGCGGCTTACCGGTATCTGCGGTTCAGACTCTAAACAGATTCTGCTCGACTTCGGCGAGGGCGACACCGACAACGCGATGTCAGCTTTTTGCTCGTTTCCACAAGTGATGGGGCATGAAGTGGTTGCCGATGTCGTGGCGGTGGGACCAAAGGCGCGCGGGCTCGAGGTTGGGCAGCGGGTCGTGCTCAACCCGTGGCTGTCGTGCGGGCCGCGTGGCATCGAGCCGCCCTGCCCGGCGTGCGAAAGCGGCGACTACAGCCTGTGCTGGAGCTTCGCCGACGGCGATATCAAGCCGGGCATCCACACCGGGGTATCGGCGGACGTGACCGGCGGCTACGCCGAGCTGATGGCCGCCCACCACAGCATGCTGTTTGCCGTTCCAGAATCGGTGCCCGACGAGCTGGCGGTGTTCGCCGACCCGTTCTCGGTGTCATTGCACGCGGTAACCCGCCACCCGCCGCCGCGATCGGGCCGGGTCCTGGTGTACGGGGCCGGCTCGCTCGGATTGTGCGCTGTCGCGATATTGAGGGCCGTCCACCCGGACGTGGCGGTGGCCGTGGTGGCGCGTTTCGATGCCCAGGCCGAGCTGGCCCGCCGGTTCGGAGCCGCCATAGTGCTGGCACACGAACCGCGGCTGGCCGTCATCGAAGAGCTGGTCGCCTGGGGCGGTGGTCGGCTGTGGCAGCCACTGCAGGGCCTGCCGATGGCCCACCCTGCACCGATCGACGTCGTTTACGACACCGTCGGAAAGCCGGAAACGTTCGAAGTCGGGGTCCGGGTTTTGGCTTCCCGCGGCACGCTGGTGAAGGCGGGCGTCCACGCGCCGGGCCGGTGGGAGTGGAGTCCGTTGTATTTCAAGGAGATCAGCTGGGTGGGGTCCAACGCTTTCGGCGTGGAGCAGGTTGATGGCGAACGCAAGCACGCGATCGCGCACTACCTTGACATGGCAGCCTATGGCCGAATTGATCTGCGGCCCATGCTGACGCATACCTTCGGGCTGGAGCAGTGGCGCGACGCGTTGCTCGCGATCGCGAACCAGGGTCAAAGCGGCGCGGTCAAGGTGGCTTTCGATCAGCGCTAGGCGCGTGTTGTCGGTTGACCGTTATGCTTGCGCGTTGATGAGCGAGACGACCACCTGTGCGATCGTCGGCGGCGGCCCGGCCGGTGTGGTGCTCGGGCTGCTGTTGGCTAGGGCCGGTGTGGAAGTCACCCTGCTGGAGAAGCACGGCGACTTTCTGCGCGACTTTCGCGGTGACACGGTTCACCCGACCACGCTGCGGCTACTTGACGAGCTGGGCCTGTGGGAGCGCTTCGCGGCTTTGCCCTACAGCGAGATCCGCGATGCGACCCTTGAATCGAATGGGCGTCGGGTGACCTATATCGACTTCGGACGCCTGCGGCAACCGCACCCGTTTATCGCGATGGTGCCGCAATGGGATCTGCTGAACCTGCTCGCCGAGGCCGCCGAAACCGAGCCCAACTTCACTCTGCGGATGCGCACCGAAGTCACCGGGCTGCTGCGGGAAGCCGGCAGGGTTACCGGCGTGTCCTACCACGGACCCGGGGGAGCCGGTGAACTGCATGCCGAATTGACCGCGGCCTGCGACGGTCGTCGGTCCATCGTCCGGCACGAGACCGGCCTGAAGGGACGCGAGTACCCAGTGAACTTCGACGTGTGGTGGTTCAGGCTGCCCCACGACGGCGCCGCGCAATTTTCCGTCTTGCCTCGCATCGGCCCGGCCAAGGCCCTCGTCGTGATCCCACGGCAAGGATATTTCCAGATCGCTTACATCGGGCCCAAGGGCACCGACGCCCAGCTGCGCACACGAGGTATCGAAGCCTTTCGCCGTGACGTCGCCGAACTAGTGCCCGAAGCGGCCGAATCGGTGGACGCGCTGAAATCCATGGACGACGTCAAGCACCTTGACGTGCGGGTCGATCGGCTGCGTCGCTGGCACACCGAGGGGCTGCTGTTCCTGGGCGACGCCGCGCACGCAATGTCTCCACTGGGAGGCGTCGGCATCAATCTTGCGGTTCAAGATGCCGTCGCGGCCGCGACCTTGCTTGCCGAACCCCTGCGGCAGCACCGCGTTACCGGTCGAGACCTTGCCGCTGTCCGTCGACGCCGCGCGTTGCCCACCGCGGTGACCCAGGCACTGCAGCGGGTGTTGCACCGTCAGCTGCTCGGCCCGATTCTTCGCGGCGAGGACCCGACCCAATCGGCGGCCCTCCTCGAAGTGGTCCGCCGGTTGCCGTCGCTTTCGGTCGTGCCCGCCTACCTCATGGGCGTCGGGATCCGGCCCGAGCACGCTCCCGCATTCGCCCGCCGCGGTTTCGCAGGGAGCGGGTAGAAGCCAAACCGCAAGCACTCCGATGGGCTTGGAGTCGGCTGAAACGCGAATCACACATGCAAATTGCGCACTCCTTGGATTGTGATATCGCACGCGACGTCACTTCTGAGATGACGAGCATGGTCGGAAAAAGCCGACGAGGCTTCCCAATCCGGCGCACCACATTCGCCGTTGAGTTGCTGGCGCTACATCGGGTTAGCACGCAGGTAGCTGTAGATACCGGCGAAGCCGGCGTTGATGTCGTCGGGAATGGGAATTGGTCCGCCAAGAGCCCTTGCGCCCCAGACGATCTGGGCGGTGCGCTCAACGAGGGCGGTGACGTGCAAGACCCGGTCGGGTCGGGGGCCCACCGCCACCAGGCCGTGGTTGGCGATCAGCGCCGCCGCCCGGCCCTCCAACGCTTTCACTGCGTTGTAGCCGACCTCGGGCGTACCGGATGCGGCATAGTCCGCGCAGCGGATGTCCCCGCCGCAGAACACCGCGAATTCGTCAATACAGGCCGGGATCGATTGATGGGCAATCGCGAACATCGTGGCCCACACCGGATGACTGTGGATGACGCTGCCGATGTCGTCGAATGCCTTGTAACAGGCCAGGTGCAACTTCATCTCGGTTGATGGCGACCGGCCTTCGGCGGCCTTGAGCACACCGCCGTCCGGATCGACCAACACCAGGTCGTCGAGCGTCATGTCCCGGTAGTCGACCGACGACGGCGTGATGACGAGGTTGCCGTCTTGGCACCGGGCCGAAATGTTGCCCGCCGTTCCCTCGACCAGACCGCGTCGCAGCATGTCCTTGGCCGCTGCCAGCACTGCGGCTTGCGCATTGTCAACGAATCTCATGAGGCCAGCACCTCCGGGTTGACGATATGGGTTGGTCTACAGCCGGACATCAGCGCCTCTAGGTCGTCGGCAACCATCTGCGCCTGTCGCGCTTCAGTGTTCCACGTCGCACCGCCGATGTGCGGTGTAAGCACCACGTTCGGCATGGCCGCCAGCGGGTGATCGGGGGCGAGCCACTCACCGACGAAATGGTCGAGGCCGGCGGCGGCCACCTTACCGCGGTGCAACGCGTCAACTAGCGCATCGGTGTCGTGCAGCTGTGCTCGTGCGGTGTTCAGAAAGACGACTCCGTCGCGCATGGCCGCGAACTGCTTGGCACCGATCAGCCCGACGGTGTCGTCGGTGACCGGAGCATGCAGCGAAACGATGTCGGCTTGCCCAAGCAGCTCGTCAAGGCTGTGCCGCGCTTCGTCGTTGTACGGGTCGCAGGCGATGACCCGCAGCCCCAGACCGGCCAACCGCCATTTCACCGCCCGACCAACCGCACCGAGGCCGACCACGCCGGCCGTTCGCCCAGCGATTTCCCATGCCCGGAACCGCTGATAGGGAATGGTGCCGTCGCGAAAGATGTTGCCGCCGCGCACATCCGCGTCGGCTGTCAACAGATGACGGGTCGCGGCAAGCAGCAGTGCCACCGTCATCTCAGCGACCGCGTCGGCGTTGCGGGCCGGGGTGTACAGCACCGGAATCCCGGCCTCGGTGGCACCGTCGACGTCGACGTTGTTGGGATCAGCCCGAGTGGAGGCGACGGCTCGCAGCCCGAGCTCGAACACCGGACCAGCAACCGAATCACTCTCCACCACAACGACATCAGCGCCTTCCGCGCTGATCCGGTCGGCCAGTTGGTCGGCCGTGTAGATCCGCAGCGGTGTTTGATCGATCCACGGGTCGTAGACCACCTCTGTCAGCCGCCGAAGTTTCTCGAACCCTGCGCCACGCAACGGAGCCGTCACCAAAGCACGCGTCACGATTGCCAATGCTGGCGTACGGTGACGCCCGTGTCACGCAAAGAGGTCACAATCGGCGTCGACATCGGCACCACCGCCGTCAAAGCCGTCGCCGCCGACGAAGACGGTCGGGTGGTAGCCAGGGCCCGCCTTCCGCATCAGCTGCGGGTACCGGCACCGGACCGGCTCGAGCACGATGCCGACGAGGCGTGGCGGCGAGGCCCGCTGGCCGCCTTGGACCAGTTGGCCCGAACCGATGCTTCGGCGGCGGCGGTTTCGGCGATGGTGCCGTCGTTGACCGCTGTGGATGCCGGCGGCCGGCCGATGACGCCGGGCCTGCTGTACGGCGACAGCCGCGGCCGCGTTCCCGCAGCGCTCGATGATGCGTTGCCTCCGATCGGCGAAGCGGCCGAATTCATGCGTTGGACCGCTGGAGAGGCGCCCACCGCGACCGGGTACTGGCCGGCACCGGCGGTGGCCAACTACGCCCTGGCTGGTGCTGCGGTGGTCGATTTCGGCACCGCGTACACGAGCCTCCCCCTGTTCGACGGCACCGGCTGGGACCCAGCCGCATGCGCTGATTGCGGCGTGACAGTCGACCGTATGCCCCGGATAGCGGCGACCGGCGCGGTCCTCGGGCAAGTGCGCGGAACTGACGCCGTATTAGCGGTCGGTGCGATCGACGCTATGTGCGAGCAGATCGTGGCCGGCGCCGGCCGCGACGGCGATGTACTCGTGCTCTGCGGAACGACCCTGATCGTGTGGGCGACCATCCCGGAGTTCCGACAAGTACGCGGCCTGTGGACGATTCCCCACACGGCCGCCGGGAAGAGCCAGCTCGGCGGGGCCAGCAATGCCGGCGGCCTGTTCCTCGGCTGGGTCGATCGCCTGGTGGGTCCCGGTGATCCGGCAGCAGTCGACCCGCGACGGGTGCCGGTGTGGTCGCCGTATTTGCGCGGTGAACGCACGCCGTTTCACGACCCCGATCGCCGCGGTGTGCTCGACGGATTGGATCTCACGCACGACGCCGCGTCAGTGCGACGGGCTGCCTACGAGGCGTCGGGGTTCGTCGTGCGCCAGCTGATCGAGCTGACCGGGTCACCGGTGTCGCGCGTGGTGGCGGCCGGCGGCGGCACGCGGGTGCTGCCGTGGATGCAGGCTATCGCCGACGCCACCGCCCGGCCGGTGGAGCTGTCCGGGGTGGCCGAAGGCGCGGCGCTGGGGGCGGCTTTCGTCGCACGCATGGCAGTCGGCCTCGAATCGTCGATAACGGACGCTGCGCGGTGGGCCGCAATCGATCGAATCGTCGAGCCCGATCCCGCCTGGACGGGCGCAATCGAGGACCGTTACCACCGGTTCCTGGAGCTAAGCGAACGGCCATCCAGGCCTGTGACGTCATAGCCGCGCTTCAGAGCTCCGCGAAGACGTATTTGATGTCCCCGAATGCGGCCATCGCGGCGTCATCGGGAAATTCGAAGCCGTAGCGGGCGTAAAGCTCTCGTGTGGTTTGTGCGGTCGTCCGCCAGCCCTGGCCAGTCAGGTACTCCACGACGTCGTTGCGCTCGCCGCGGTAGATCAGCTCGGCCCAGTCCACGTCCAATCCCATGCGCCGCCAGCGCTCGGAAACGGCTTGGGCCCGGTTTTCGATCAAGGCGCCCATGTCCGGCACATAGCCGGCGGCAACCCTGCTGCCGGGTACGCTGAGCGCGGTGATGTTGTCGAACAACCGGTCCTGGGCCTCCGGAGGTAAATAGGACAACAGTCCCTCCGCGCTCCATGCCGTTGGCCGCGTTGGTTCAAAGCCGTTGTTCTGCAACGCGGTTGGCCAGTCATGACGAAGGTCGACGCCCACCGCACGTCGTTCCGCAGTCGGGCGCGCGCCCAGGCCGTCAAGTGTCCGGGTTTTGAATTCGACGACCTGAGGTTGGTCGACCTCGTAGACCACGGTGCCGGCCGGCCAGCGCAGTCGATAGGCCCGCGTGTCCAGGCCGGTGGCCAGGATGACCGCTTGCCGTATGCCCGCATCGGTCGCGCCGGTGAAGAAGTCGTCGAAGTATCTGGTGCGGACTGCCATGCCCTCGGCCATCCGCTGCGGAGTGAAGAACGGATCGTCATCGGCGGCCTTGATCTCACCGTTGACCATCCTGGTGAAGGCGTCGATGCCGACTGCTTTCACCAGCGGCTCGGCGAAGGGGTCGTCGATCAGCGGGTTGGGACCCTTCGACGCCAGTGCACGCCGGGCCGCGACCGCGGTAGCAGTGGCACCTACGCTGGACGCCAGATCCCAGCTGTCGCCCTCATACCGCGTTGATTCGGTGCTTGCCATCGCCTCACTCCTATCTGCGCGTTGCGATAACCGAGACAATGTTGCGGAACGGGGCCAGCGCGTCGTCGGCGGGAAAGACGCGCCCGTAGTCGCCGAACAACTCTCGTCGCGTCCGGGTGTTCACCTGCCAGCCTCGATCGCTCAGGTACTCGACGACATTGCTGCGTTCGCCTTCGTAGAACAGCTTCGACAGATCGAGGTCGCAGCCAAGACTGGCCCACCGATCGTTGAGCGCCTCGCCGCGTTGGGCCATCGTCGGACCGGTTTCCGGATGGTATTCGGTGGCCAGTTGGCTTCCGGGTGCGCTGAGCGCGGTGATGTGGTCGAAGAGCCGGTCCTGAGCTTCCGGCGGCAAGTACATCAGCAGGCCTTCGGCGCTCCATGCCGTCGGCTGATCGTCGCGCAAACCGCTGCGGCGTAGCGCTGCCGGCCAGTCGTCACGTAAATCGATGCTGACGGTCCGCCGTTCCGCGGATGGTGTCGCGCCGAGCGCCGACATGGTGGCCGTCTTGAAGTCGATCACCTGAGGCTGATCGACTTCATAGACGACGGTGCCGGCCGGCCACGCCAATCGGTACGGCCGGGAGTCGAGGCCGGCGGCCAAGATCACCGCCTGGTGGATACCCGTTGCGGTGGCGTTGGCGAAGAACTCATCGAAGAACCGGGTGCGCACCGCCAGCGAGTCGGTTTCTTGTTGCAGTTGCGGTTTGGCGCCGTCGCCGACCCCGTCTTCTGTGGGTGGGCTGATCTTGCCATCGACCACGCGGGTGAAAAAGTCGATACCCACCGCGCGGACCAATCGCGCCGCGAATGGGTCGTTGATGATCGGATCTTTCTCTTCGGTGGCCAGCGCCCTGGCGGCAGCAACCATCGTCGCCGTCGCACCCACGCTGGAGGCCAGATCCCAGCTATCCCGATCAGTGCGCGCCATGACTTAGGTGAGCTCGGCGCTGAAATAGACAACGTCGCCGAACGGTGCATCATCGGCGTCGATGGGCGGCAGCCCGTGCCGGGCCAATAAGTCGGTGGTGCTGCTAGCGGCGATCTGCCAGCCGTGACCGGCAAGGTAGGTCGCCGCGGGGGTCCGCTCGTCGAAATACACCAGCGCCGCCATGTCGAAATCGAATCCATGTTTGCGCCAGCGATCGGATTGGCGCTCCATGCGCCGCCGGAGTTCGGCTTCGTTGACATCGTTGATGTCGAGCAAGCCCTCGGTGGCAAACCGGCTGCCGGGCGCGCTCAGCGTGGTAATCCGGTCGAGCAGCCGGTCCTGGGCATCGGCCGGCAGGTAGCCCAGTAGTCCCTCGGCGATCCACGCGCTTCGCTGCGCGGGGTCGAAGCCGGCCGCCTGGAGTGCTGCCGGCCAGTCGTCGCGCAAGTCGATCGCCACCGCGCGCCGATTGGCTGTCGGCTCGGCGCCCAGGCTGGCCAGCGTGGTGGTCTTGAAGTCGACCACCTGCGGCTGGTCGATTTCGTACACCGTGGTGCCGGCTGGCCAGCGCAGCCGGAAGGCCCGGGAATCCAGCCCGGCGGCCAGGATCACGGCCTGCCGTGCGCCCGCCTCGGTCGCGCCGAGAAAGAAGTTGTCGAAGTACTCGGTGCGAATGGCCATCGCATCGGCGAAGCGCCGCAGGCCTTTGGCCTCGTCGTCGTCGAGATCCCGCGGATCCAATTCACCGCTGGCGATTTTTGTGAAGAAGTCGATGCCCACCGCGTGCACCAGGGGTTCGGCGAACGGGTCGCTGATCAACGCGTTCGAGGCTCGCGAAGCCACCGCCCGCGCGGCAGCCACCATGGTGGCCGTTACCCCCACGCTCGAAGCCAGATCCCACGTGTCGCCTTCGAAACGAGCGTTGCCCATACGCGTCATTCATTACCTCGTTGAATCGACTGACCGGTGAATACTCATACTTAGCCAAAGTAAAGAGCTACCGAAACTTTACGCCTGGATGCGGGCGCGTGCTGCCAGCGCTGTTACTCTCGTAAACTGTCTGACGCGCGCCTGGACACGTTCTGGGCTGCAAGTGCTCGGCGCGTGCCGCAGATTACCCGACGCTGGCCAGACCAGCCCCGTTGGCACGCCGTGACCAGAGCCCGGCTGCCCAGGAGGAAGAGTGCTTTCGGCTTTCATCTCATCGCTGCGAACAGTCGACCTGAGACGGAAGATCCTGTTCACACTGGGCATCGTCATCCTGTACCGGGTCGGAGCGTCCATCCCCTCCCCGGGAGTCAACTACCCGAACGTGCAGAAGTGTCTTGCGCAGGTCAGCGGCGGCGCGGCCGCGCAGATCTACTCACTGATCAACCTGTTCTCCGGCGGCGCGCTGCTGCAGCTGACGGTGTTCGCCGTGGGCGTCATGCCCTACATCACCGCGAGCATCATCGTGCAGTTGCTTACCGTGGTCATCCCGCGGTTCGAGGAACTGCGTAAGGAGGGCCAGTCCGGCCAGGCCAAGATGACGCAATACACCCGCTACCTGGCGATCGCGCTAGCCATTTTGCAGGCCACCAGCATCGTGGCGCTGGCGGCCAATGGCGGCCTGTTGCAAGGCTGCAGTTTGGACATCATCGCCGACCAGAGCATTTTCACTTTGGTCGTCATCGTCCTGGTGATGACCGCGGGCGCCGCGCTGGTGATGTGGATGGGCGAAGTCATCACCGAGCGCGGTATCGGCAATGGCATGTCGCTGCTGATTTTCGTCGGTATCGCCGCCCGCATCCCCGCTGAGGGGAAATCCATCCTGGACAGCCGCGGCGGCGTAATTTTCGCCGCGGTCTGCGCAGCTGCGCTGATCATCATTGTCGGGGTGGTGTTCGTCGAGCAGGGCCAACGCCGGATCCCGGTGCAATACGCCAAGCGGATGGTGGGCCGCCGCATGTACGGCGGCACCTCCACGTACCTGCCGCTGAAGGTGAACCAGGCCGGTGTCATCCCGGTTATCTTCGCGTCGTCGCTGATCTACATCCCGCACCTGATCACTCAGCTGGTCCGCAGCGGCAGCGGCGGTACGGGTAATACGTGGTGGGACAAATTTGTCGGCAACTACTTGTCGAACCCGGCCGATCCGGTGTATATCGCCATCTACTTCAGCCTGATCATCTTTTTCACGTACTTCTACGTGTCGATCACCTTCAATCCCGACGAACGCGCCGACGAGATGAAGAAGTTCGGCGGCTTCATCCCCGGCATTCGGCCGGGGAAGCCGACCGCTGACTATTTGCGGTTCGTACTGAGCCGGATTACCTTGCCGGGCTCGATCTATCTGGGCGTGATCTCCGTGCTGCCTAATCTCTTCCTCCAGATTGGCAATACCGGGACGGTGCAGAACCTGCCGTTCGGCGGTACCGCCGTTTTGATCATGATCGGTGTCGGTTTGGATACGGTCAAACAGATCGAGAGTCAGCTCATGCAGCGCAACTATGAAGGGTTCCTGAAGTGAGAGTTGTTTTGCTCGGACCGCCCGGGGCGGGGAAGGGCACGCAGGCCAAAAAGCTGGCCGACAAGCTGGGGGTCCCGCAGATCTCCACTGGCGAGCTGTTCCGGCAAAACATCGACGCCGGCACCAAGCTCGGTATGGAAGCCAAGCGCTACCTCGACGGCGGCGACCTGGTGCCGTCTGAGCTGACCAACCAACTCGTCGACGAGCGCCTCGACGAATCCGACGCGGCGGCCGGTTTCATCCTGGACGGATATCCGCGCTCCCTTGAGCAGGCCAAGGCCCTGCACGACATGCTCGAACGCCGCGGAACCGAACTCGCCGCGGCACTGGAGTTTCAGGTGTGCGAGGAGGTGCTGCTCGAGCGCCTCAAAGAGCGCGGCCGCGACGACGACACCGAGAAGGTCATCCACAACCGGATGAAGATTTACCACGACCAAACGGATGCGGTCTTGGAGTACTACCGCAAAGAACAAAAATTGAAGACCGTCGACGCTGTCGGCACGATGGACGAAGTATTCTCCCGCGCCCTGCAAGTCTTGGGGAAGTAACGATGATCGCTCTGGCAGGGCTGCGCAACCGCAAAGTCGTGCCACAGCGCACTGCCGCTGAGCTCGACGCGATGGCCGCAGCCGGTGCTGTGGTGGCCGCCGCGCTGCGGGCGGTCCGACAAGCCGCGGCCCCCGGCGTGTCGACCCTGAGCCTCGATGAGATCGCCGAATCGGTGATCCGTGACGCCGGTGCCACACCGTCGTTTCTCGGCTACCACGGGTATCCGGCGTCGATCTGTGCGTCGGTCAACAATCGGGTCGTGCACGGGATCCCGTCCGGCGCCGAAATCCTTGTTCCCGGTGACCTGGTGTCCGTCGACTGCGGCGCAATCCTGGACGGCTGGCATGGCGACGCGGCGGTCACATTCGGCGTCGGACCGCTTATCCCGGCCGACGAGGCGCTGTCGCGGGCGACCAGGGAGGCGATGGAAGCGGGAATCGCGGCCATGGTTGCCGGCAACCGGTTGACCGACGTCTCGCACGCTATCGAAACCGCTACCCACGCGGCCGAGGCACGTTATGACCGCGCGTTTGGCATAGTCGCCGGCTACGGGGGGCACGGCATCGGCCGGCAAATGCACATGGATCCGTTCCTGCCCAACGAAGGATCCCCGGGACGGGGTCCGTTACTGGCCTCAGGATCGGTGCTGGCCATCGAACCGATGCTGACACTGGGGTCCGGCAAAACAGTGGTCCTCGAGGACCAATGGACGGTCACTACCGTCGACGGGTCCCGTGCGGCACACTGGGAGCACACCGTGGCGGTCACCGCGGATGGGCCCCGCATCCTGACCTTCGGCTAACCGGGGCCGGGTGTCGGCGATGAACCGAAAGGGCGCTTCAGGCGTGTCATCACCGGGAGGTGAATGGAGTGCCTGCAGTTGTCAGCATGGCGGCTTCGCAAGAAGCCGCTTTGATGAAGGCGCTCTACGACGAGCACGCCGCGGTGTTGTGGCGGTATGCGATGCGGCTTACCGGAGACCGGAATCGCGCTGAAGACGTCGTACAAGAGACGCTGCTGCGCGCCTGGCAGCACCCGGAGGTTGTCGGCGACACCGAGCGGTCAGCGCGGGCGTGGCTGTTCACCGTCGCCCGCAACTTGGTCATCGACGAGAGCCGAAGCGCACGGGCGCGCAGCGAAGTCACCTCGCTGGACAAGGCACCGGAGCACACGGGTCCCGACGAGGTCAACGCGGCACTCGACCGGCTGCTGATCGCCGACGCCCTCGCGCAGCTGTCGGCCGAGCATCGAGCGGTCGTTTGCCGCTCCTACTACAGAGGCTGGACCACCGCTCAGATCGCTGCGGATCTCGGAATTGCCGAGGGTACCGTGAAGTCGCGACTGCACTATGCCATGCGAGCCATGCGATTGACCCTGCAGGAAATGGGGGTTACCCGATGATGGCACTGCCGGCCATCCGCGCCGCGATCGGCTCCGAATACCAGATGCGGTACGAGATGAGGGTTAGACGATGATGACGTTATGGGGCCCCAGCCCCCCTGATGGCGAGGAACGCGCCATGGGCCAATCTTCTGGCGACCATGAGTACGCGATGTGGGACGCCGCCTATGTGCTGGGCTCACTCTCGCCCACCGACAGGCGGGAGTTCGAAGCGCACATGGGCGCGTGCCCGTCGTGCCGCAACGCTGTCGCCGAACTCGGCGGCATGCCGGCGCTGTTGTCACAGCTCGACCGCGACGAGTTGGCCGCGATGGACTCAGAAACCGACCAAGCTGACCGCAATGGCGGAGAACCGTCGCTGCCCCCGGAGTTGCTGCCGTCGCTGCTGGCCAAGGTGAGTCGGCGACGGCACCGGTCCCGCCTCATGACGTGGACGGCTGGGGCGGCCGCGGCCGTGGTGCTGGCGATCAGTGTGTTCGTCGGTATTCATGGCCATCTGTCGACGTCAGCGCCGGTGCCGCCGCAGGCCAGCGTGTTGACGCAGTCGATGAACCAAGTCGGCACCACCGCGCTGGCGTCCTCGTTCTCGCTCAGCAGCAAGAGCTGGGGGACCGTCGTCGACATGAAGTGTGTGTGCCTGGCTCCGATCAATGCCCGCCACGACAGGCTGGCGATGGTGGTGGTCGGTCGCGACGGTAGCCGCACCCGGCTGGCGACTTGGACAGCCGAACCGGGTCACACTGCGACTCCGGCCGGCAGCATTTCGACGCCGGTCACCCAGATCGCCGCGCTGCAAGTGGTTTTGGCGGACAACGACCGGCTGTTGCTGGAGCGCTCGCTGTAGAAATCCGCGCAGGGTGAACTGACTTCACCCGCCGGTCGTGTAACTGGCATGCCAGTGCTACACCGGGTGGTCGATCACATCGTCGAGCACCTCGCGCGAACCGGAGTCGACTACGTCTTCGGTGTGGACGGCGCCAACATCGAAGATCTCTACGACGCCGCATATTTCCGGTCCGATGTCACCGCGGTGCTGGCCAAGCACGAGTTTTCCGCGGCCACTATGGCTGACGGGTACAGCCGCAGCGGCGCGGGACTTGGTGTGGTCGCGGCGACGTCGGGCGGCGGCTCGCTGAACCTGGTGCCCGGCCTGGGGGAGTCGCTGGCCAGCAGGGTGCCGGTGCTGGCGCTGGTCGGCCAGCCGGCGACCACCATGGACGGCCGAGGCAGCTTTCAAGACACTAGTGGCCGCAACGGATCGCTGAATGCGGAGGCGTTGTTTTCCGCCGTGTCGGTCTACTGCCGACGCGTGTTGAAGCCCGCCGACATTGTTTCCGCATTGCCGGCCGCCGTGGCTGCGGCGCGAACGGGCGGCCCGGCAGTATTGTTGCTGCCTAAGGATATTCAGCAGGCGGACGTCCCGCGGATCGGATACGCCAATGGGCGGGAGGTGGAAAGCTCCGGAGCGTCCATCGGTGATCCGCATCCGATCGTGCGCGCGCTGCGGAGGGTGACCGGGCCGGTGACGATTATCGCCGGTGAGCAGGTGGCCCGCGATGACGCCCGATCCGAGCTGGAGTGGCTGCGCGCGGTGCTGCGGGCCCGAGTCGCGTGCGTACCCGATGCCAAAGATGCCGCGGGCATACCGGGTTTCGGGTCATCGTCGACGCTGGGAGTGACCGGGGTGATGGGACATCCGGGGGTGGCCGAAACCGTCGCGGGCAGCGCCTTATGCTTGGTGGTCGGCACTCGGCTGTCGGTGACTGCCCGCAGCGGCCTGGACGATGCGCTGGCAGCGGTGCCCACAATCTCGATCGGGTCGGCGCCGCCGTATCTGGCCTGCACCCACGTGCATACCGACGACCTTCGCGCGTCGTTGCGAATGCTCACCGCGGCACTGTCTGGACGTGGGCGGCCAACCGGACTGCGGGTCCCTGATGCGGTGTCGCGCACCGAGTTGAGCCCGCCTGCTTTCGACGGTTCGGGTGTGCGCTACCGCGACGCCATGGTCACGCTTGATCGGGTGTTGCCTGACCGGGTGGACATCGTGGTCGACGCCGGCAACACGGGCGCGGCCGCCATTCATCACCTGCCCGTGCGCCGCAATGGGCGGTTCCTGGTCGCACTCGGCATGGGCGGCATGGGGTACAGCTTCGGCGCCGGTATAGGAATGGCGTTCGGCCGCGCGGTGCGCGAGGGCGCGGACAGCCGGCGCGTCGTCGTGATCGCCGGGGACGGTGCATTTTTCATGCACGGAACGGAGGTGCACACCGCGGTGCAATACCGCCTTCCGATCACATTCGTGCTGTTCAACAACAACGCACACGCCATGTGCGTGACCCGTGAGCAGCTGTACTACGACGACCTGTACAGCTACAACCGGTTCACACCTAGTCGGCTGGGTTCCGGCCTGGCCGTGATGTTCCCAGGACTGGCAGCCGTCGATGTCGCCGATGCAGAGGCATTCGACGCGGCGTTGAAAACGGCGTTGGACGCCGACGGTCCATCGGTAGTGAGCGTGGAATGCGCTGCCGACGAGATCCCACCGTTCGGACCGTTCCTCACCCAGCCATTCACCAAACCCCTTAAGTCACAGAAGATCCCGATCACGAAGGAGAACCGCACCGATGTCGCTGCCAGCGCTTGACGATATCGTCACCCATACCGGCACTACCGATCCGATCGACGGTGTAGTACGGATCGAGACCTCGCCGCGCGAAAAAGCCACGCCGATCATCATGGAGATGATGCGGTCGGTCTACCCGCATGATGAAGTCTTCGGCGAGTACTGCACGATCAACGACTACATCGACTGTCCGCCTGACGAGCTGTTCGACTACATGGCGGACACCCGATGCCTCGAGGAGTGGACCTATAGTCTGCGCGGCTTCACACCAACCGATGAACCCGGCCTGTGGCTCGCCTACGACCGGCTCGGGTCGGGAACCAAGATCTACACCCGCACTATCGCCAACAACGAATCTCGCACCGTCGACTACCACTGCGCCTGGGATCAGGGCAAGCATCTCTGGATGATCTACATGATGCGGGTCGTCGACGCCCAAGTGGTCCTCGACAAGCCTGGCTCGGTGATGCTGTGGACCAATTGCCATCATCCGTTCTACGACCACAACCCCTACCCGGAGACCGCCCCGCCGAAGCGACCGGTGTGGGTCGGCGACTTCTGGGACATGTTCGGCGCCGGCCACCTGCTGGAAATGAAGAACCTCAAGGCGATTGCTGAATACCGCCACCGCAACGGCCTGCCGGTAACGCCGGCCTGGATGAGTTGAGGGCATGGTGAACCAACCCAGCGTCAGCCTGACCGACATTTCCACATATCTGCCTGGCGACCCGATCGGCGCCGACTACTATGCGCAATTCGCCGAATCCGACGACTTACGTGACAATTTGATGTTCCGTGCACCCAAGTTTCGCCATCACATCGCGGAGGGCGAGACCGCGATCGACATGGTGGAGCGAGCCGCGGAAGGCTTGATCGCGCGACACGGCCAGGACGTCATTTCCAACATTGACGTGCTGATCACCCACACCCAGATGCCCGACATGCCTTTCTACGGCGCGGGCGGCGGCATCGCGCACCGCTTGGGCATGCGCCCATCCTGGGTGCTTGATCTACACAACGGCGGATGCGCGGCATTTGTGTTGGGGCTCAAGGTGGCCCGTCAACTGCTGACGGCGGGCGAGGGGCACACGGCGTTGATCGCCATCGCGCAGAATGCCGCTGGTCAGGTCTTCGACCAGCCAGGTGTCCGGCGCAAGGCGCAGGCGGCGGTGCCCGGCGACGGCGCTGCCGTCGGACTGGTTACCGTGTCGGAGGATTCACCGATTCTCGGCGTCGAGTGCCGCACGTACGGCGAATACGCCGGTGAGATGACGATCACCACCGGTGGGCCCCGAAAGTGGTGGCAACCCGGTTCCGGCGAATCCTACATCGGTTTCAGCGAAACCAAGATCACTAAGGTGCTGGCCCGGGGCAACCGCCAGGTTCCCGAAGTCGCGCTCGCGGTTTGTGACCGAATAAACCTGCGCTCCAAGGATGTTGACTTGCTTGTCACCAACCAGCCCAATCGGGTGTTCCTGCGCAACTGGCGCGAGGCGCTTGAAGTGCCGCCCGAACGTCATCGCGACACCTTTGAGGAGTGCGGGAATCTGTTCGGTGCCGGTATCCCGGTCAACCTGGACCGCGCCATATCCGATGGTCAGCTCAAGGCCGGCGATGTCGTGCTGATGGCCGCCTTCGCGCACGCAGGCGACTTTGCCGGCGCGGCGGCACTCCGCTGGGGCGGACGGGGCTGATGTCCCCTGTGGCGACCCCGGTCATCGCCGGCGCAGCGTTGCCCAGTGCGATCGATCCGCTGGCGTTGTCCCTGAACGAGAATCCGTTCCCGCCGTTGCCGGCGGTGCGGTCGGCGCTGATCAGGTCGATCGACGCCGCCAACCGCTATCCGGAGTTTCTGCCGGAGCGGCTGCGCTGCTTGATCGCCGACCATATCGGCTTGGACGCAGACCAGTTGGTGCTCGGCGCCGGTGCGACGGGTGTGGTGATGCAGGTCCTGCAAGCGCTGACCTTCCCGGGCGACACGATCGTCATGGCGTCACCGACATTCGACGGCTACCCGATCTTCGCGCAGATAGCCCGCCTTGTTTCGGTGACTGTGCCGCTCGACGAGCACGGCCATCACGACCTCGACGCCATGGCCGACGCCGCCGCGCGGGCACGGGTCGTGGTGCTGTGCCGGCCACACAACCCGACGGGCACCCTGGAACCCGTCCGCGAATTGATCCGGTTTCTGCACCGGGTACCGCCCGACACGATCGTGGTGCTCGACGAAGCGTACATCGAATTCGTCGCACCCGAACACCGTATCGACGCTGCGGCATTGATCGCCCGCTTTTCGAACGTGGTGGTGGTGCGGACCTTTTCAAAGGCGTATGGGCTGGCCGGACTGCGGATAGGTTACGCAGTCGGCTCGGCAGAGTTGACCGAGACCCTATGGACCAACCAACTGCCCTTCGGCATGGGCATCACAAGCTTGCTTGCGGTAGCGGCGTCCTATGCAGCCGAACGTCAACTGCTGCAGCGGGTTCGGCTGATCACTGCCGAACGCCGCTATCTGGGCATGCGGTTGAGCGCGGCAGGCGTGTACAGCACCGACGCGCATGCGAACTTCGTGTACCTGCCGCCGCAGGGCCGGCAGTGGTGCGAGGTGTTCGCACACACCGGACTGCGGGTGCGCTATTACGCCGACGGCGGGGCGCGGATCACGGTCGGTGGCCGTGCGTCGACGATGGCGGTGTTGTCGGCAGCGGAAACATGGCCTGCCTTAGCCCGAGCGGCTAAATCCCGTCGCAAAGTGCGGTAAGAAAAGGGCGTGGCCGCTCCGAAATCCGACAAAGATCCAATCGCTCAGGCCAGGGCCAATTGGGAGCGATCCGGCTGGGCTGACGTGGCGCAAGGCATGGTCGCGGTGACGTCGGTGATGCGGGCGCACCAGATCCTGCTCGCTCGTGTCGAGAGCGCGCTGCGGCCTTACGAGCTGAGTTTTTCCCGCTTCGAGTTATTGCGGCTACTGGCATTCAGCCGCACCGGAGCATTGCCGATCACCAAGGCCTCCGACCGGCTGCAGGTTCATGTCACCAGCGTCACCCATGCGATCCGCCGGCTGGAAGCCAACGGGCTGGTGCAGCGAGTGCCGCACCCTACCGACGGGCGAACGACGCTGGTGCAGATCACCGATCTGGGCCGCTCGACTGTCGAGGACGCCACCGTGACGCTCAATGAGCAGGTGTTCGCCGATATCGGGATATCCGCGCGTGAGTCACAGGCATTGGTGTCGTCGATCGAGACGTTGCGGCGGCGCGCCGGCGACTTCTGATTACGCTAAGACTGAGTGCAGCGGAATCGTCGCCGTCACCGCTGTGCCGGCTCCGGGCCGGGACCGGACGTTGAGCCGCCCCCCGACGAGCTCAGCGCGCTCGGCCATCGACAACACCCCGTAGCCGCCCGTCTCGTCGCTGCCCACCGGATTCTCGAAAGTGTCGAAACCCACTCCGTCGTCGACGATTTCCAACCGGGCCGTATCGTCATCCACCGCGAACCGCAGCCGAGCCATCGTCGCATCGGCGTGTTTGACGATGTTCTGCAATGCCTCCTGGGCGATGCGGTACAGGGCAAGCTCGATGTGCTCGGGCAACCGCGCATCGGAAAGTTCCAGCTCCAGGTCGATCTGCGGCACCGATCTGGCCAGGCTGGCCAGGCCGCCGGCCAGGCCGAGATCGTCGAGGACGGGTGGGCGCAGCCCGCTGATCGCGGCGCGCGCCTCTTCCAGCGTCAATCGCGCGAGCTGGCGCGCCTCGCCGAGCTGTTGTGAAGCTTCGATCGGGTCGTCGCCGACGGCTCGCGCCGCGGCGTCGAGCCGGTAGGACAGCGTGATGAGGCGCTGCGAGATGCCGTCGTGGATGTCACCGGCCAGTCGGCGGCGTTCGATCTCCTGCGCTTCGATCACTTGCTCGACGAACAGCTCGTGGGCACGTTCCCGAGCCACCAGCTGTCGATGCAACCGTGCTTGATGCAGCGCCCCGGCGATCAACCGGCCGATGACTCGTAACAGCTCAACGTCACCATCGGTGAATTCCCGGCGCTCGACGGTGTGCACGTTGAGCACCCCGACCAGTCCACCGGGGTCGGTTTCCATCGGCACCGACACCATCGAGGTGAAGTCGCGTCCGCGCAGCGATTGGATGGGCAGGTAGCGCGGGTCGGCTTCCTTGTCGTCGCTGATCACCACCGGCTTACGATGGCTAGCCACCCAACCGGAAATCCCGGATCCCAGCGGCAGCTGAATCTTTCCGACCTGGCCGTCGAACGGCGGCGTCGCACCGGCGAGGGTAAGCGAGCGATCGCTGTCGTCGAGCACGTGCACAAAACAGACGTCGGTGCCGGTGGCCGCGGTGATCATGCGGGCGGCCGCGGCCGCCAGCGGCTCGACTCCCGGACCACTGGACGCTGCCTGGATGAGTTCACGCAGCAAGACCAGCTCACGGTCGGCGTCGACGAGATCACGCACGGCGTTCGAGCTGCGGGTGTCCCGGGACTGTTCAGATGTCATTGGTAGATGCCTTCGCGCAATGCTGTCGCCACGGCGCCGGTTCGGTCGCTGACGCCGAGTTTGCGGTAGATCGAGCGTAAGTGGCTCTTGACCGTTTCCTCGCCGATGACGAGCTTGTTCGCGATGCCGCGGTTCGACAATCCAGTCACCATGCAGGACAGGATTTCGCTTTCGCGTTGCGTCAGTCCCTGTCGTGCACCGGGCCAGAACTCGTCGCGCTGCAGTCGCGCCGCGGTGTCGGCCGCCCGGGCGGCCATTTTCGGGTCGATCACGGTTTCCCCGTGGTGGGCCAGTTCCAGCTGGCGCACCAGTTCGTCGCTACCGATGCTCTTCAACAGGTAGCCGC
>JAFAQO010000469.1 GCA_019246375.1 Mycobacterium sp.
GGAAGGCAGCAAGGGTCAACGGGCTCTGGCGGGTGCGCGGGGTCCCCGATCCGGAGCCGGCGTGGCGGCCCGGCAACTACCGAATCCCACTGGTCCGGCGGCGTTCGAGGGTGAAAGGCGCATGGTCTCGTTCCATTCACTCAGCCATGCGGAGCTAGCGGCTCAGCACGCGCACCACCAGCAGGACTACGCCGAGCTGCAGGCCATGAAGCTGGCCCTCGACCTCACCCGTGGCAAGCCGTCGTCCGAGCAGCTCGACCTGTCCAACGCGCTGCTTCGCCTACCGGGAGACGACTACCGCGACCAGGAAGGCACCGACACTCGCAACTACGGCGGTCTGCATGGCCTGCCGGAATTGCGTGCCATCTTCGGTGAACTGCTCGGCATCTCCGTGCCCAATTTGATCGCCGGCAACAACTCCAGCCTGGAGACGATGCACGACGCGGTCGTCTTCTCCCTCTTGTATGGCGGCGTGGATTCCCCGCGGCCGTGGAAGGACGAGCCGACCGTCAAGTTCCTTTGTCCGGTCCCCGGCTATGACCGGCACTTCGCCATCACCGAGACGATGGGCATCGAGATGATTCCGATCCCGATGCGCGACGACGGCCCGGACGTCGACCTTATCGAGGAACTCGTCGCCGTCGATCCCGCCATCAAGGGGATGTGGGCGGTACCGGTGTTCGCCAACCCCACCGGCGTCACCTACTCCTGGGAGACCGTTCGCCGGCTCGTGCAAATGCGCACGGCGGCAAATGATTTCCGGCTATTCTGGGACAACGCGTACGCGGTGCACACCCTGACGCTGGACTTCGTCCGCCAGGTCGACGTGCTGGGACTGGCCGCGAAGGCGGGTAATCCCAACCGGCCTTACGTGTTCGCCTCCACGTCCAAGATCACTTTCGCCGGCGCCGGGGTCAGCTTCTTCGGCGGGTCGCTGGGCAACATCGCCTGGTATCTGCAGTATGCGGGGAAGAAGTCGATCGGTCCGGACAAGGTCAACCAGCTGCGGCACTTGCGCTTTTTCGGTGATGCCGACGGTGTGCGCCTGCAGATGCTGCGACACCAGCAGTTGCTGGCACCGAAGTTCTCTCTGGCGCTGGAGATCCTGGACAAGCGGCTGCGCGATTCCAAGATCGCATCCTGGTCCGAGCCCAAGGGCGGCTACTTCATCAGCCTCGACGTGCTGCCGGGCACGGCTCGGCGCACCGTCGCGCTGGCCAAGAACGCCGGGATCGCGGTCACAGAGGCGGGCGCGTCGTTCCCGTACCGCAAAGACCCCGACGACAAGAACATCCGGATCGCTCCGACGTTCCCCTCGATATCTGACCTGCGCAACGCGATCGATGGCCTGGCGACGTGCGCGCTGCTGGCGGCTACCGAGTCGCTGCTGAGCCGGAATTCATCACCGTCGAGTGTGCGGTGAGGGATGCCAGTGTGCAATAAGGGCGGAAATCCGCGGCAAATCCCGCCCGACACTCACGGTCGACGACGTGGATGCACCCTCGATGCCCAGCCGAGCTGACGTCGGACGTCGTCGGTAGCGTGGATGTCCGTGGCCCTCTACCGCAAATACCGTCCGGCAACCTTCGCCGACGTGGTGGGGCAAGAACACGTCACCCAGCCGCTGTCGGTTGCATTGGCTGCGGGCCGCATTCACCATGCGTACCTGTTCTCCGGGCCGCGCGGCTGCGGCAAGACGTCGTCGGCGCGCATCCTGGCCCGGTCGCTGAACTGCGAGCAGGGGCCGACGGCCACCCCCTGCGGTGTCTGCGAGTCCTGCGTCGCCCTGGCACCGAATGGACCGGGCAGCATCGACGTCGTCGAACTTGACGCCGCCAGCCACGGCGGCGTGGACGACACCCGCGAGTTGCGCGACCGCGCGTTCTACGCGCCCGCTCAGTCGCGCTACCGCGTCTTCATCGTCGATGAAGCGCATATGGTGACTACCGCGGGGTTCAACGCGCTGCTGAAGATCGTGGAGGAACCACCCGAACACCTCATCTTCGTCTTCGCTACCACCGAACCGGAGAAGGTGCTGCCCACGATCCGGTCGCGCACCCACCACTATCCGTTCCGGCTGTTGCCGCCGCGCACCATGCGGGCATTGATCGAGCGGATCTGCGACCAGGAGCAGGTCACCGTCGAAGACGCGGTCTACCCGCTGGTGATCCGCGCCGGCGGCGGGTCACCACGCGACACGCTCTCGGTGCTGGACCAGTTGTTGGCCGGTGCCGACGCCAATCGGGTGACCTACCAGCGTGCACTGGGGCTGCTGGGCGCCACCGACGTGTCGTTGATCGACGAAGCCGTCGATGCCCTTGCCGCCGGGGACGCGGCGGCGCTGTTCGGCGCG
>JAFAQO010000216.1 GCA_019246375.1 Mycobacterium sp.
CCCTCGACATCGGCGGCACCAAGGTCGCCGCCGCCCTCGTCGATGCCACCGGCACGCTCGTGCATGCCGCCAACCGTCCGACACCAAACGACCGCGGCGCAGAACAGGTTTGGGCTGCAGTTCAGGAGGTGATCGCCGAGGCGACCCGCATCGCCGCCGGTGTCGTCGGCGCGGTAGGCATCGGGTCGGCCGGGCCGATCGACCTGGCCACCGGCACGGTGAGCCCGATCAACATCGCCTGCTGGCGTGGCTTCCCGCTGCGCGACCGGGTCGCCGCGATGGTGCCCGGCGTGCCGGTGCGGCTGGCCGGCGACGGAGTGTGTATGGCGCTCGGCGAGCATTGGCGGGGGGCGGGCCGGGGCTCACGTTTCCTGCTCGGCATGGTGGTTTCCACCGGCGTGGGCGGCGGTCTGGTACTCGACGGCGCGCCATATCAGGGCCGCACCGGAAACGCCGGGCATGTTGGCCATGTCGTCGTCGACCCCGAAGGCCAGGTCTGCTCGTGCGGCGGGCGGGGCTGCGTCGAGACCGTCGCAGCCGGGCCCGCCATGGTGCGGTGGGCAAGGGCGAACGGCTGGACCGCGCCGCCGGGCGCGACCGCCTTGGAGTTGGCCGACGCGGCGGCAGCCGGCGATGCGGTGGCCTTGCGGGCATTTCGTCGCGGCGCCACCGCGCTCGCGGCGATGATCGCCTCGGTGGCGGCCGTGTGCGACCTGGACCTGGTAGTCATCGGCGGGGGAATCGCCCGATCCGGCCCGCTGCTCTTCGATCCGCTGCGCACCGCATTGGCAGCCTACGGCCGCCTCGACTACCTCACCGGTGTACGCGTCGTGCCCGCCGAACTCGGTAGCAACGCCGGCCTGGTCGGCGCCGCCGCCCTCGCCGGCGCACTGCCTGACTATCGCTGTTTTGGCTGATCGCAGAAGGTCACGCTATCGTTGTTGTCGATCCACCGAAGACCGTCGGCTACCGAGAAATCGGTCGAAGGTCCGGGAAACTCCCGGCGGCCCACGCAGGAGGACGAGGCACTCCGTCGGCAAGCGCCGACGATTTGCGCCCCGACCGCTTCCTGCGTCGGGGCGTTCGTCATTCTCGGGCCGATCTCGGTCGAAGGAACTCTTACCGAGGAGGTATGCATGGGCAGGGCTGAGAAGGCCACCGCCGTTGCAGACATCGCCGAGCAGTTCAAGGCCTCGACTGCGACCCTGATCACCGAGTACCGCGGTCTGACCGTGGCGAACCTGGCCCAACTGCGCCGCTCGCTGGGCCAAGCGGCCACCTACTCGGTGGCGAAGAACACGCTGGTCAAACGGGCTGCGTCGGAAGCGGGCATCGAAGGCCTCGACGAGCTGTTCGTCGGCCCGACTGCGATCGCGTTCGTCTCCGGAGAGCCGGTCGACGCCGCCAAGGCGATCAAGACCTTCGCCAGGGAACACAAGACGCTGGTCATCAAGGGCGGCTACATGGACGGTCATCCGTTGACCGTCGCCGAGGTCGAGCGCATCGCTGACTTGGAGTCCCGCGAGGTGCTGCTGGCCAAACTGGCCGGCGCAATGAAGGGCAACCTGGCCAAGGCGGCCGGGCTGTTCAATGCACCCGCCGCGCAGGTGGCCCGGCTCGCAGCCGCGCTGCAGGAGAAGAAAGACGCCGCACCTGCCCAAGCCGAGGCCACAGCCGACGCCCAGGCCGAAGCACCCGCTGCACAACCGGCAGAAGCACCGGCGGAATCCGCCGAATAATCCCCTACCGAAATCAGGAAGGACCCACACCATGGCAAAGCTGTCCACCGACGAACTGCTCGACGCGTTCAAAGAGATGACGTTGTTGGAGCTTTCGGACTTCGTCAAGAAGTTCGAGGAGACGTTTGAAGTCACTGCTGCCGCCCCCGTCGCCGTCGCAGCGGCCGGACCCGCTGCCGGTGGCGCGCCCGCCGAGGCCGCTGAAGAGCAGTCCGAGTTCGACGTCATTCTCGAGGCCGCCGGCGACAAGAAGATCGGCGTGATCAAGGTCGTACGCGAGATCGTGTCCGGCTTGGGCCTCAAGGAGGCCAAGGACCTCGTCGACAGCGCGCCCAAGGCGCTGCTGGAGAAGGTCGCCAAAGAGGCTGCCGACGAGGCCAGGGGCAAGCTCGAGGCCGCCGGCGCCACCGTCACCGTCAAGTAATCCGACCAGAGCGAATGCCCCCGGGAGCGCTACGCCCCGGGGGCAACGCGCGCCGCCGATCGCTGCGAGCGCTCCACCCGCTCAGGCGCATCACCCAGCGCGACAAGAAGATTAGTTGTCATCGAGGCGAGCACCGGCCCCACGGCCGCGTTCTCGTCACCGTAGTAGCCGGCCAGCTCGAGCATCACGAACCCGTGAATCAACGCCCAGAACTGGGCTGCAATGGCCACCACCGCCTCGTCGTCGGGGGCCGAACCCCCTAAACCTCTTGTGATTCTTCCCGCCAGCATGGACCGGTGCACTCCGCGGACCACGTGGGCGAAGCTCGGGTAGCGGTCGCTGATCTCCGACAAGCTCAGCGTGAGCACATTGTGAGCCGGCGCGTTGATGCCGTGCGCGCTGGTGCTGCCGAACATCAGCCGGTACATGTGCGGACGTTCAATGGCATAGCGTCGGTAGGCGATGCCGGTGGCCATCAAGTCCGCGACCGGATCATCGGTCTGCGGCACCGTCAGCGCGGCGTCGAATTGCCGCAAGCCCTCCTCGGCGACTTCAGCGATCAGCGTCCGCATCCCCCCGAAATGGGTGTACACCGCCATGGTGGACGTTCCGGCAGCGCCGGCCACCTTACGCGTCTGCAACGCATCAGGGCCGTATTCGTTAAGCAGGCCGACAGCGGCGTGCAGCAGCTGGTCACGCACGTTGAGTTGGTCCTGCGACGTTAGCTGAGAAGTCATCCTTGCCATCTTTTCACATGGCGCGTACGATGCTATAACATCGTTATACCGGCGTTATAGGAGTTGGCATGCCTGCGACAACCGCCTCTGCAAACCCTTATCTGGAAGGCTTCCTCGCGCCGGTGGCCGCCGAAGTGACCGCGACCGACTTGCCCGTCACCGGGCACATCCCGCAGCACCTCGACGGGCGTTATCTCCGCAATGGACCCAACCCGGCCGAAGAGGTCGATCCCGCCACCTATCACTGGTTCAGCGGCGACGGCATGGTGCACGGGGTCGCGCTGCGCGACGGAAAGGCCCGCTGGTACCGCAACCGCTGGGTGCGCAGTCTGTCGGTCTGCGCCACCCTCGCCGAGCCGGCGCCGGCCCGACTTAACCCGCGCGCGGGCATGCTTTCTCTGGGCGCCAACACCAATGTGTTGACGCATGCCGGTAAGACCCTGGCACTGATCGAGGGGGGTGTCGCCAACTACGAGCTGACCGACGAGCTGGACACAGTCGGGACCTGCGACTTCGACGGCACCCTGGCCGGTGGCTACACCGCGCACCCGCATCGTGATCCGCGCACCGGCGAGTTGCACGCCGTGTCGTACTCGTTCGCCCGCGGGCGGACCGTGCAGTACTCGGTGATCGACACCGAGGGCCGGGCCCGTCGGACGGTCGACATCGAGGTGTCCGGGTCGCCGATGATGCACGATTTTTCGCTCACCGACAAACATGTGGTGATCTACGACCTGCCGGTGACGTTCGACCCGGTGCAGGCCCTGCCGGCGAAAATACCGAGCTGGCTGGGCGTGCCGGCCAGGCTGGCGCTGCAGTCGCTGATCGGACGCGTCCGGGTACCGAGCCCGATCAACGCGACGATGAACCGCAACCCGAAGCACTCCGACCGGATGCCGTATGCGTGGAACCCAAACTATCCGGCGCGCATTGGGGTGATGCCCCGCGAGGGCGGTAACACAGACATCCGCTGGTTCGACATCGAGCCCTGCTACGTTTACCACCCGCTCAACGCCTACTCCGAGATGCGAGACGGCGCCGAGGTTTTGCTGCTCGACGTGGTGCGCTACTCGCGGATGTTCGATCGCGACCGGCGCGGCCCCGGCGACACGCCGCCCACGCTGGACCGCTGGACCATCAACCTCGCTTCCGGCGCCGTGACCACCGAATGCCG
>JAFAQO010000609.1 GCA_019246375.1 Mycobacterium sp.
CGCACCAACTGTCGCGGACCGTGGTGCCCTCGACGTCGAGTCGCACCTCGAGATCTCCCTCGACTCGATTCAGGTCAACAGTGATTCGCTTGCGCACTTTGCCTCCGCCCACTTGAGCAACGGCCGGCTCAGCGGAAATTTCTGGCCGATGCAGCCATAACAGGAATGGCCGACCCACTGCGCGGTGCCACACTTTGGTCGGTCGGCTGCCGACAGGCAGGGGCGAACGACGGTCGGGCGGCCAAATCGGTCCAGCCGCCCCGGATCCGCATCGCCGGCAAGCAACCAGCGCATGGCCGCCAGCATGGTGTCGGTGTCGGCGGCGCAACCGGCGACGTTGACCACGGGCAGGCCTTTCCGGGATCGCCAGTCCTTGCCGAGAAGACCGCCGGGCGCGCCGTCGGCGTACTGCAACCCCACCGCCGTGGTGGGATTGGGTGGCGCCGCGGGGATGCCCCCATAGCTGGCGCACGTTCCCAGAGCGAGCACATAGTCGGCTACCGAGCACAGCTCATACACCAAGTCGCGCTTCGGCTTACCGTCGAACGTGTCGAACAGACCCGTACCGTCGGGTCCCATCGCCAAAGAGCCTTCGACGCACAGCAGAGTTAGCGGCACCGTGCTGTGCAGGATTTGATCAACGATTGGTGCCAAGGGCTCCAGCGACAGGGAGGGATGCCAGAGCAGCCGCACCCCGTCATGCTCAAGCAGGTCAAGAAAATCGGTCGCCTGCCCATCAACACCGAGCATGCTCATCGACTCGCCACTGCACGACCCGCAGCTGATCCACAGCATTGTCGGAGGTTGCGGCTTGTGCGACGCAGTGGCATCGGGCTGAGCCCGAACGAGCGGTAGCGGGCTAAGCATCGAAACCCCTTTCGACCCGGATCCGTTGGTCTCGCGCCTTTGGACCGTTGATGCTTCACGCTGTACGAGCGGATCTATTGTTTCGTCGCCCCCGGCTGCTTCCTCGGCGAATTCCGTGCTTCCCAGCGTTGCCCGGGCGGGGTCGCAGAGATCACGTAACGCGGTACTCGGATTCCCTGCTTCGGTGCGAGGTGCGGCACCCGGATGTTGATCTCCGAGGCTTCTGGTTGTTCGTGTAGGCGGCTCACCACGTGGAAGGCTCTGCGGGACCGTGCCGGCAATCGATCCGCACGCAATGGGGCGGCCCGCAACCCATCCGCATCGTCAGGGCCAGGCACTATCAACCAAGCGCAGCAGGGCTTTGGGCAGCCTGGCCGGTGCAGAACTCGGCACCGTCCAGGTGTTGTGCCGCCTAGATCAACGTCACGGCGTTTTGCGCTCGTCTGATGTGTCGCGTCGGCTCAGATTTCTCCGACCTATTCGCGTCGCCAGGCGAGGGTTTTTACTCGGCGCCGACAACCTGCTGTTTGCTGCGTCGCAGTTTCGCCTCGGCCATGCGGTAAATGCCCTCCAAGGAGTCCACCTCCACGTTGAGATACTCGCAGACCACTTCCGGAGCCACGCCAGCGTCGCGCAGCCTCAACGCCAGCGAGTACGGCAACGGCAGTTTGCGCAGCGCCCGCTCATGTGAGGGCAGTTCGCGGGCCATAAGATCAGCGTGCGGCCGCGACGCTAGCGCCTACCGAGTAGGCCGGTACCCGAAAATGAGGGGACGTCGAGTCCGCGTACTCGCATGCGGGCGCCAAGGACGCTAGCGGCGACGTTTTTTTCCAGTAGCTGCACCGGGGCGCCACTTATCGCTGGCTGAGTCTCGCTGGGTCCCACCGTGTGCTGGAAGCAGGGCGGCGAGTTCGTCGCGGCTGCTGGTGCCGGTTTTTGTCATCGCGTTGTAGATGTGGCCCTCGACGGTGCGTACTGAAACCGTCAGCCGCTCGGCGACTGCACGGGTAGACAACCCTTCCCCGATCAGCATCACGATCTCTCGTTCCCGATCGGTCAGCGGTAACCGCTCGCTGGCCTGCCGAAGCGCGGGAGTGGTGATGGCACCGCAGCGGTCGGCCAGCGCGTCTCCGCGGGTCGAGCAGGCTAGCGCCGATCCCTGCAAGCCCTGCCGGCGATACAGCAGCGCCGCGTGCGCGGCCGCGTCCACAGCCCCAACCACGTCGCCGATGTGCTCCAAATCGTATGACACCGCGGCCAATTCAGCCGCGTCGCCGTCGTGCAAGGCGGCGGCGAAACGGGCCGCACAGCCCACACGAGGCCCCTCGACGATCGCTTCGAGTTCGCGCAGACGGGGCCCGCTGGACCGATCTCCGAACTGCGTGGCCGTCTGCAGGCAGATCACTTCAGCCGCGAATCGCCCATTCGCTGCAGCGTTTTCGGCGGCCGAACGCAAGACGCTGAGCGCCTCGCTGACCGCCCCCTGGCCCGCGGCCACCCACGCCTGGGCGAGGCTCCGCTCATAGTGCAGCGATCGAAAAGGACGTCGCAGTTTGTCGAGCGCGGCCAGCGTGGCCGCGGCCTCGCAGGTTGAACCGCGCATGGCGAGCGCGGTCGCGCCTGGCACGTGATAGCGGTATCCCCAGCCGATGGCGTGGCCCGCGGCGGACAACCCTACTGCTGACTGTTCCAGCAGCGAACTTGCGGTATCGAGCCGGCCGGCACCAAGTGCGGCCCGACCTGCCACGGCGGCACCCAGCAATTGAGCTTCCCCGGGGAGATCGGCTGCCTCCCGGCGCACGCGTTCGGCCACATCAACGGCGTCGCTGACCCGGCCACTCAGCAGCAATGCGCTGACGTGTGCGTCAACGATGTTGAACCTCATGTGCGGAGCGTCGAAAGAGCGAGTCGCGACGGTGTATCCCGACTCTGCGATTCGCACCGCTTCCTCGGCGCGCCCCGCGTCCGCGGCTATGACAGCCAGCGCCCAGGCTGTCTCAGTGCCCACAATGGCGGGCAGGCCGTCCAACGCGAGGTTTTGTGAAGCCTGCGTCGCCGCATCCGGCCGGTCCATCGCAAACCAGTACACCGTGCGGAGGGCGTCGATACAGCTGCGGGCCCGCCCTGCTGTGGTCTGCGACGCGTCGTCAATGAGCTCTTTGGCCCGCGCAGGGTCAGCCAGCGCCCACAGCATGTTGCTGGCCCGAAGATAGGTGAATCTGGCGTGGTCCTTGTCGGTTAATCCGGTGGCGGGAACCTCGGCGAGCACCGCTTCGGCTTCTTGCCCT
>JAFAQO010000724.1 GCA_019246375.1 Mycobacterium sp.
TTCCAGCGTCCGATCAATCGACGTGTGGGCGTACCACACATCCAGCTCTCGCATCTCGGCCAGTTCTCTCATCCGGTCGCGATAGGCCGCCACGCATGTGCGCACCGCCCGCTCGCGTTGGGCCGCGGAGAAGCCGTTCACGTGGCCGGCGACCGCCAAGCTTGTGGCCAATCGTTTGACATCCCATTCCCATGGTCCCGGCAATGTCTCGTCGAAATCGTTGATGTCGAAAACGAGACTGCGTTCAGGAGAGGCGAAGAGGCCGAAGTTCGACACGTGCGCGTCGCCACACAGTTGCGCGGTCAGCCCGGTGTCCATTCCACCAGCCAAGTCAGCGGCCATGATCAGAGCAGCGCCACGAAAGAACGCTAATGGCGACGCCAGCATTCGCCCGTACCGAATCGCGATGAGCTCCGGAATCCGTGAAGCCGCCTGGGATTCGAGCAGCGATATTGGATCGCGGCGGGTGTCGCTCGAGACAACTTCTGCCAGCGCGGATCTGGGCGCAACGCCGCGACGGGCTCTCCCCCACTCACGCCGCTCTGCCAATGTGGCGGTCACCGGTAACGCTTGCTGCCCTCGCTCGCTCACGAGGTCACCGTAACGGCGGACAAATTGTCCGGTGTACCAAATGGTGAGAGATGCGGTGTCGAATTGAGTGGTCGACTATCCGATCAGCACGGCGAACCGCGGCTTGATCACTTCGTCGATGATTGCCAGGCGCTGGTCGAACGGAATGAACGCTGACTTCACCGCATTGATCGTGAACCGCTCGAGGTCGCTCCAGCCGTAACCGAAGGCCTCTGCCAGCCGCTGCATCTCGCGGCTCATCGACGTGTTACTCATGAGCCGGTTGTCGGTGTTTATGGTCACCCGGAACCGGGCCCGGGCCAGGAGGTCGAACGGGTGCTCGGCGATGCTGTCGACCACGCCTGAGTGCACGTTGGAGCTCGGGCACAGCTCCAACGGAATCCGCTTGTCCCGCAAGATCGAAGCCAGCCGGCCGAGCTTCACAGTGCCGTCCTCAATGACGTCGATGTCGTCGGTAATGCGCACCCCGTGCCCGAGCCGGTCGGCGCCGCAGAACGCGATCGCCTCGTGGATAGACGGCAACCCGAACGCTTCACCGGCATGAATCGTGAACCGCGCGTTGTGGGTCCGCATGTACTCGAAGGCGTCCAGGTGCCGGCTCGGCGGATAACCGGCCTCGGCGCCGGCGATATCGAATCCGACGACGCCCTTGTCCCGGAACCTGATCGCCAGCTCGGCGATCTCCCGGGACAGCGCGGCGTGCCGCATCGCGGTGACGAGGCAACGCACCTTGATGGCGCTGCCCTCGGCCGCTGCGGCCTTCTCCCCGTCGGCAAAACCGGCCAGCACGGCGTCGACGACTTCATCGAACGACAGCCCGTTCTGGATGTGCAGTTCGGGAGCGAACCGCACCTCGGCGTACACCACCGAATCCGCAGCAAGGTCTTCCACGCACTCGTAAGCGACCCGGTGCAGCGCCTCGGGCGTCTGCATCACCGCCACCGTGTGCGAGAACGGCTCGAGATAGCGCTCCAACGACCCGCTATACGACCTGGTGTGAAACCAGCGAGCCAGCTCGTCGACATCGGTGGCGGGCAGGTCGTCGTAGCCGACCTCGTCGGCGATGTCGATCACGGTCGAAGGGCGCAGTCCGCCGTCGAGGTGATCGTGCAACAGCGCCTTGGGCGCCCGCCGGATCATGTCCAGGGTCAGCGGTGTCGTCATGAGGTGATCCGATCGATGATCAGTGGTCGCTGAACCGGCGGGGCATCCCCGACGCTCCAACCACCCTGGAGCTCGGCCATCGCCGCGCCCAAGCGTTCCGGGGTATCGGTGTACAGCGTGAAAAGCGGCTCACCGGCGGCCACCGGCTCGCCCGGCCTGCGGTGGATCCGGACTCCGGCGCCGGGCTGCACCCGCTCGCCGGGGCGGGACCTGCCCGCGCCGAGCCGCCATGCCGTCAGCCCTACTGCCATCGCGTCGATGTCGCCCATTGTGCCGCCCCGACTGGCGGTGATGCTTTCGGAACACGTACCAATCGGCAACGGAACCGACAAGTCACCGCCCTGCGCGGCGACCAGCGCCCGGAAGCGGTCCATCGCGGTACCGTCGCGCAGCGTCTGCGCGGGATCACACCCGTCAACTCCGGCGAGTTCCAGCATCTCGGCGGCCAGCGTCACGGTCAGCTGCACGACGTCGGGCGGCCCCCCACCGGCCAGCACGTCCAGCGATTCGGCGACCTCCACCGCGTTGCCGACGGTGCCGCCCAGCGGGCGGTTCATATCGGTCAGCAACGCGCCGGCAGGCACGCCGTGCGCTGCCGCCAGGGCCACCATGGTCTCCGCCAGCACGCGGCAGTGCGCCTCCGACTTCAGCAGCGCACCGGACCCGACCTTCACGTCGAGCACCAGGGCGCCCGCCCCGGCGGCTAGCTTCTTGCTCATCACCGAACTGGCGATCAGCGGCAGCGACTCGACGGTGGCGGTGATATCGCGCAGCGCGTAGAGCTTGGCGTCGGCGGGCGCCAATCGGCCGGCAGCAAAGACGGCCGCGCCGATATCGCGGAGTTGATCCCGCATCCGGTTGCCCGGCAGATCCGCGGTGAAGCCGGCGATCGACTCGAGTTTGTCCAGGGTGCCACCGGTATGGCCGAGCCCGCGGCCGGACGCCTGCGGCACTGCAGCGCCGCACGCCGCCACAACGGCCACCAACGGCAGCGTGATCTTGTCGCCGACCCCGCCGGTGGAGTGCTTGTCCACGGTCACCAACGGCTTGTCGCCGCGACGCAGGCCGGTGAAGTCCATCCGCTCACCGGATGCCACCATCGCCGTCGTCCATCGGGCAGTCTCGCCGTAGTCCATGCCGCGCAAGTAAATCGCCATCAACAGCGCCGACATCTGTTCGTCGGCGACTCGGCCGTCGGTGTAGGCGTCGACGACCCAGTCGATGGCAGCATCGGACAACCGCCCGCCGTCGCGCTTGGTTTTGATCACGGTCGGCGCGTCGAAGGTGAAGTCGCTCACAGCGATCGTCGCTGGACGGTTCTCAATTGCCCGTCTCCTCCTCGGGCCATTCCGGCCCGCATCGTCGCCGGGTGGCGAGGTCGTCGAGGCCGAACGCGTCGGGCAGCAAATCGCCGAGCCGACGCGGCCCGGCGGGATGGTCGATGAGCAGGTCCGGGCCGCCGTGCTCCAACAACACCTGACGGCAGCGACCACACGGCATCAGCAAGGAGCCCGCGGCGTCCACGCACACCAGCGCAACCAGCCTGCCGCCACCGGTCGAATGCAGGGCACACACCGCTGCGCACTCGGCACAGAGACCTAGGCCATATGAGACATTCTCCACATTGCAACCGGTGACCACGCGGTGATCGTCGACCAACGCCGCGGCCCCCACCTTGAGCCGCGAATACGGTGCATATGCTTGGTGTGCTGCTTGAATTGCCCTGTGGTGCAGGAGGTTCCAGTCAATTACGTTGGTCATGGCGGCGATACCAAGTTGTGTGGAATGCATTCGGTTGATCGCATTCAGGTCGGGTGACTTCCAACGCCAGCCTCAATCGGCCGCCAGAGCGGGCATCTGCGGCTCTAGCACGGTTTCGATTGACACTGCGAATGGGGCTAAATTGAATTGCCCGGCGACACGTTGGAGGACGCTGATGACGACGGCGACATCCGGAAATCCACTCACCCCGGAGCCAACGTCACGCGCACGGCAGGTTCGCCGGACCCTGTACCGCGGTGATCCCGGCATGTGGTCATGGGTACTGCATCGCATCACGGGCGCGACGATCTTTTTTTTCTTGTTTGTGCATGTGCTCGACACCGCCCTGGTCCGGGTCGGCCCGCAGGCCTACAACGAGGTCATCGAAACTTATAAGACCCCGCTTGTGGGGCTGATGGAACTGGGGCTGGTCGCTTGCGTGCTTTATCACGCGTTGAACGGCATTCGGGTCATGTTGATCGACTTCTGGTGGGAGGGCACCCGCCACCAGCGGCAGATGTTGTGGGGGATCGGTATCGCCTGGCTGCTGATCATGGTTCCGGCGACAGTGGTGGTCGCGATCCACATCCTGGGGCGCTTCGGATGAGCGCGCCAGATCGCCGGCTGGCTCCCGTGCTGGAACGCAGTCACGACCGCCCTGCTGCCCTGGACAATCCGCGGGCGCCGCGGCGGCGGGCCGGGATGCCCAACTTCGAGAAGTATGCCTGGCTGTTCATGCGGTTCTCCGGCATCGTGCTGGTTTTCCTGGCGCTCGGGCACCTGTTCGTGATGTTGATGTGGGACGACGGTGTCTACCGGATCGACTTCAACTATGTTGCGCAGCGCTGGCACTCGCCGTTCTGGCAGGTCTGGGACTTGCTGTTGTTGTGGCTGGCGCAGTTGCATGGCGGCAATGGTCTGCGCACCATCATCGACGACTACAGCCGCAAAGACCGAACCCGCTTCTGGCTGAACTCGCTGTTGGCGTTGTCGATGCTGTTCACGCTGGTGCTGGGGAGCTATGTGCTGTTGACGTTCGACCCGAACATCTCGGGGTGAGCATGATTCAGCAACATCGATACGACGTGGTGATCGTCGGCGCAGGCGGTGCCGGGATGCGGGCGGCGGTCGAAGCCGGGCCGCGCGCCCGTACTGCGGTGTTGACCAAGCTGTACCCGACCCGTAGCCACACCGGTGCTGCACAGGGCGGGATGTGCGCGGCGCTGGCCAACGTCGAGGACGACAACTGGGAATGGCATACCTTCGACACCGTCAAGGGCGGCGACTATCTGGCCGACCAGTACGCCGTGGAGATCATGTGCCGAGAAGCCATCGACGCGGTGCTCGACCTGGAGAAGATGGGGATGCCCTTCAACCGCACCCCCGAGGGCCGCATCGATCAGCGCCGCTTCGGCGGGCACACCCGCGACCACGGCAAAGCTCCGGTGCGGCGGTCGTGTTATGCCGCCGACCGGACCGGCCACATGATTTTGCAGACGCTCTACCAGAACTGCGTCAAGCACGATGTCCAGTTCTTCAACGAGTTCTATGCACTCGACCTGGCGCTTACCCAGACCTCCAGTGGGCCGATGACCACCGGCGTGATCGCCTATGAGCTGGCCACCGGCGACATCCACGTCTTTCACGCCAAGGCCGTCGTCATCGCGACCGGCGGGTCGGGTCGGATGTATAAGACGACCTCCAACGCGCACACGCTGACCGGCGACGGCATCGGGATTGTCTTCCGCAAAGGGCTTCCGTTGGAAGACATGGAGTTTCACCAGTTCCATCCGACCGGGCTGGCGGGTCTGGGCATCTTGATCTCCGAAGCCGTGCGCGGCGAGGGCGGCCGGCTGCTCAACGGTGAAGGCGAGCGCTTCATGGAGCGCTACGCGCCCACCATCGTCGACCTCGCGCCCCGCGACATAGTCTCGCGCTCGATGGTGCGGGAAGTGTTGGAGGGCCGCGGCGCCGGACCGCACAAGGACTACGTCTACATCGACGTCCGCCACCTCGGTGAGGACGTGCTGGCGGCCAAACTGCCCGATATCACCGAGTTCGCCCGCACTTACCTGGGCGTGAACCCGGTCAAGGAGCTGGTGCCGGTCTACCCGACGTGTCACTACGTAATGGGCGGCATCCCGACGACCGTGCACGGCCAGGTGCTGAGCGACAACAGCACCGCGGTCCCCGGGCTGTACGCCGCAGGCGAGTGCGCATGCGTGTCGGTGCACGGCGCCAACCGGCT
>JAFAQO010000726.1 GCA_019246375.1 Mycobacterium sp.
ACGGGGCCGTCTAACTGAACCACTTGATACTGAGAGTATTTGGCACGCAGCACGTCGTATCCGATTTGCATGGCCTTACCGGTGCGGTGAATCGCCGCCGTGCCGTCGACCCGGATCCACCACAACTGGGTCCAGTCGTCGGCGTAGTGATCGACGAGCACGCTGGCGCGCGGGTTGCTCTCGATGTTGGCCAATCGGCGCAGCCGTCGTGTCGTCTTGGGCTTCGCATCAACGGCGGTGTACACCACGTCATCGCTGACGGCGAACACCACCGGCACCAGATGCGGCATGCCGTCGGGGGTGACGGTGGCCAATCGGGCTACCGGTGCCTGCGCGAACCTGAGCTCGGGGTCGAATTCGACCACAAGCTCAGCCTAGAGGCGCGAAACGCCAGCTAGGTGATGGTGAGGCCGCCGTCGACGACGATGGTCTGCCCGGTGACGTAGCCGGCGGCCGGTGAGGCCAGCCACACAGCGGTAGCGGCAAGCTCGGCCGCGTCCCCCAAGCGGCCCAGGATCAGCCGATGTGCCTGGCTTTCGAGATAGCCGGGCTTGTATTCGTCGGTCATCTCGGACTGGAAGAAACCAGGCGCCAGCGCGTTGACCCGGATTCCCTTGCGGGAGCCCCATTGCTGGGCGAGATCGCGGGTGAGCCCGATGATCGCGGCCTTGCTCGCGCTATATGCGGCCTGCGGCAGGTCGGCGGTAGTGATGCCCAGGACGCTGGCGATGTTGACGATCGAACTGCCCGGTTGCATGACGCGCCCGCACGCCTGGGCCATCCAGTAGGCGCCGCCCAAGTTGACGTCGATCACCGAACGGAACTGCTCGGGGGTCTCACGGGTCGCCGGTACAGCTGTTCCCTTACCGGCGTTGTTGACCAGAACGTCGACACGACCGAAGGTCTGCATCGCCGAGTCGACCACCTCCTGGCATTGCTCGGGCAAGCTGACATCGGTCGGCACCGACAGCGCCTTGCGTCCTGCGGCTTGGACCAGTGCGGCGGTTTTCTGCATCTTGTCGGCGCGGCGTGCGCCGAGGACCACATCGGCGCCTGCCTCAGCGAACGCTTGGGCGAATGAGACACCCAGTCCCGACGACGCGCCGGTCACGATGACGACCTTGTCGTGTAGCCGGAATGAATCGAGCACACCCATCAGGCCTAAATCCCTTCGTTCGTGAACCAGCCCGGACCCATGGCCGGGACCGCTACGTTGACGTCATGTCGGCAGAGACGCAAATCGCCAACCTCCTCTACCGCTATGCCGATTACATGGACACTGGCGACCTGGCCGGAGCAGCGTCTCTGTTTCAAAATGCCCGCATCCGTGTCGGCGGCAGCGGCGAAGGCATCGTGGATGCTTCCGTCATGCTGGCGTTCTGGAAGGCTGCGGTGGTGCTGTACCCGGATGGGACGCCGCGCACCAAGCATGTGGTCACGAATCCGATTATCGAAGTCGACGAGGCGGCCGGTACCGCCAACTGCCGCAGCTATTACACGGTGCTGCAACAGACCGAAGATTTCCCGCTGCAGGCGATTGTCGCAGGGCGTTACCATGACCGCTTCGAACATGTCGACGGCCTGTGGCGGTATTGCTTTCGCGACTACACGCTGATCGATTTGGTGGGTGACCTGAGCCATCATCTGCGCCCGCCCATCCCGCCTGACCCGGGAAACGCTTAATTCGTCTGCCAAAAAGCACGCTGTGGTTATCCCCTGTTCCGGGCTCAACCGGCCAATGCCTCCGAGACGCGGCCGGCCAACATCGTGCAGACTACGGTGAAGTGGTTAAAAATGGACCGTCGCAACACAAAGCTGCGACAATTCTTCAGTCTTACGCCTATCGGGAGGTGACCGGATGAGCGGATACCACCGCCGCATGCCCGGGTGGTCGTCGTGCTTGCTCAGTTTGACGGCCGTGCTGGGACTCTGCCTGGCCACGGCGCCCGCGCCGGCGCCGGCGTCGCCGCCGGCGACTCCGCTCAACCCGTTCATCCAGGCCCCCGCTCCGGCAGATGAAGCGACGGCTATTTCGCAGGTGGGGCCGCAGATAGTCGACATCGACACCAAGCTCGGGTACCAAAGCGCAGTGGGTGCCGGAACCGGGATCGTGATCGATCCGGGCGGCGTGGTGCTGACCAACAATCATGTGATCGCCGGTGCGACCGATATCAGCGCCACGAGCCTCGGCACCGGTCAGAGCTACTCCGCCCAGGTGATCGGTTATGACCGCGGCCAGGACATAGCGGTGATCCAGCTTGGCGGCGCCGGCGGACTGCCTTCCGCCAACATCGGTAACTCATCGCACGTTGCGGTCGGTGATCCGATCGTCGCGCTGGGCAACGCCGGTGGCACCGGCGGCGCGCCCAGTGCAGCGCCGGGCCGCGTGATAGGGCTGAACCAGACGGTGTCGGCATCAGACACCCTGACCGGTAGTACCGAGACGTTGAACGGCTTGATCCAGGTAGACGCCGCTATCCGCCCCGGCGACTCTGGCGGCCCGATGGTCAACAGCGCTAACCAGGTGATCGGCATGAACACCGCGGCCTCCGATAAGTTCAGGCTTGGTCGCGGGGAAGGTTTCGCGATCCCGATCAATCAGGCCATGGCAATCGCCGGGCAGATCCGGTCCGGCGCCTCCTCGCCTACCGTGCACGTCGGCCCGACGGGGTTCCTCGGTATCGGCGTTTCCGACTCCCGCAGCGGCTCCGGCGCATCGGTGGTACAGGTGATACCGGATGGGCCGGCCGCGGGTGCCGGGATCGGCCCGGGTTCCGTGATCACCTCGGTCAATGGCGCCGCGGTGAACTCAGCCACCGGACTGACCAACATCCTCGACCAACACCACCCTGGCGACACGGTCGCGCTGGGTGTGGAAAACGGGTCGGGCGCTCCTCAGACGGTGAACGTGACGTTGGCGCCCGGGCCGCCCGGCTGATAGCAGTGCAAAAACCAGCCTGTTGGCCGCTACTCAATTCGTTTGGTACGCATAGCGTTTGCCATGTGTGCTCTCGGGTACCTGTAAGCTCGTGGACTTGACGGGGAACATCAGCAACAGCGTCGAGCACGATCCTGCAGAGGGTAGTCACGTCCAAGCGGGTGTGGTCGAGCACCCTAGCGCTGACGACTTCGCCGACGCGCGCGAACTACCAGCCGATCCAACCTGGTTCAAGCGTGCGGTCTTCTATGAAGTGTTGGTGCGGGCGTTCTACGACTCGAACGCAGACGGATTTGGTGACCTGCGCGGTCTGACGGAAC
>JAFAQO010000284.1 GCA_019246375.1 Mycobacterium sp.
GAGGGTCGACACCGCGATGCCATAATGGCGCACGGACTTCAGCCCAGCACCGGAAACCGGCGCTGGCGGGCCAGCCGGTCGAGGGCCGTCTGCATCACCGAGCGAACGTAAGCGTCGACGTCGCCGATGTCAGGATTGGCGCCGAACCGCGCGGCGATGTTGATCGGTTCCAATGCCTCTGTGACGATCTTGGTTGGCAGAGGCAGATTTGCCGGAACGATCACGCTTAACCCGAACGGAAAACCCAGTGTCAGTGGCAGAATGTCCGACCGCAGCCGCCTGAGACCTAATCGCTTAGCCAACGATGTGCCGCGAGTGAGAAACAGCTGGCTTTCCTGACCACCGATCGATACGGCCGGCACGATCGGCACGTCGGCTTCGATCGCGGTTCGGACGTATCCGGTACGGCCGCTGAAGTCGACGACATTCTGGGTGAAGGTCGGTCGGTATGAGTCATAAACACCGCCGGGAAAAACCAGCACAACCCCGCCCGTCTGCAGCGCCCCAGCGGCGACCTGTTGGTTGGCGTGGATCAGGCCGATGCGGCCTGCCCACTCCGACAGCGGTCCAACGAACAGCGCATCATGACCGAGGGTATAGAGCGGGCGGTCGTAGCCGAACTTCCCGTAAAAGGCTGCGGCGAACAGCAACACGTCCGGTGTCAGCATGCCGCCGGAGTGGTTGGAAACCACAAGCGCGCCGCCGCCACCCGGAAACGACGCCAAACCGCGCACTTCTGATCGGAACCAGCGTTTCGCGACGGGGCCAGCCGCATCGATCAGTCGCGCCGTAAGACCGGGGTCCCACTTTGCGAGCTCTTGGCTATCGATGTTGGGCCCACTCACCTGATAGCCTCGAACTCGAGGTGTAGCTCGGTCAGACCCCGCATCTGCCAGGTCGGTTCGTAGGTGTAGCGGCGTGCATCAGCAGAGCCGTGCGCCGTCTCGCTGATAGTGATGGCAGACATCCGATCGAGGATCCGGTTGAACGAGATTCGTCCCTCCGCTCGAGCCAGCGGCGCGCCAGGGCAGGAGTGGTTGCCGCGTCCGAACGCCACATGCTCGCGAACGTTGGGGCGGTCGACGCGGAAGTCGTTAGGATCCTCGAACTTTCGCGCGTCTCGATTGCTTGCGCCGGGCAGTAGCATCACCGTGTTGCCCGCCGGAATCTTGACATCACCAATCGACGTCGACGTGCGTGCCATGCGGAAGTGACACTTGACGGGACTTTCCATCCGCAGTGTCTCCTCGACGAAAGTGGGTATCCGGCTCCGATCCTCTCGCAGCAACGTTTGCATCTCGGGATTTTCAGCGATCATTCGCATCCCGAAGCTGAGCAACTTCGTGGTGGTCTCCTGTCCCGCCGCAAACAGAAACGTAGCGAGCCGGACTACATCGATGACTTCGGGAGTCGAACCGTCAGGATACTTCGCCTGCGCCAGCTCGGTCAGCACGTCGGATCGTGGCTCGCACCGGCGGTCGGTGATATGCGCGGAGAACTTTTCATTGAGATACTCCAGCGGATTGTGCGCACGCGTCAGAGAATCGTCTTCGATCGCACCGACCACCTTGCCTGAAAAGACTGCCCGGAACTCTTCGTGCTCTTCTGGCGGCACTCCCAGCAGATCGGCGATTACCAATCCTGAAAACGGTCTTGCGTACTCATCCAGAAACTCGCACTTCCCCTGGGACGCGAACTCGTCAAGCTGCTGGTCGGCCAGCCGCCACATGAAGTCTTCGTTCTCCTTGAGCCGCTTAGGAGTCAGCAGGCGGCTCAGCAGCCCGCGCGTGCGAGTGTGAGCCGGGGGGTCTTGCGTGACGATGTGCTCACTCATCGGAATTTGCGAACGATGCTGCTCTATAAGAGCACCGATGTCGTTGCCCGCGGGCTCGAACGGAAGGCCGGAGAAAGGCCCTGCAACGGAGACACACGAGGAGAACGCCGGGTCTTTGTAGGCCGCGAGAGCCTCGTTGTGGCCGGTGACGGCAACCACGCCGTGACGTGATTCGGACACCGGGCACTGCGCGCGCAAGTAGTCGAAATAGGGGTACGGATCAGGGATGAGGGATGCGTCGGTGAAGAAATCGACCGATTCGAAATCGCTCAACTAAAGACCTCCAAGTCATCGCGTGAGCGCTGTCCGCATCGACTCTGGCGACAGGGACCGATATTCCCAATCTAGAGGCTGAACAAATATTAGGTCAAGTTGCTGGCGGTCAGTCGTCGTCCGCTCGCGTCCAGACATGTGTGGCTTCGGAGCGGCCACGCAGGACTGTGTCACCGGATGAGGTCCAATAGTGGCGCTCTGTCGAATCGGCGCGGTCTACGGCGCCCGCTGAGCACAGGATCCGTTGCTCGGATGTTTTGGCGAGATCGGCCAGCCGCGCGGCCTCGTTGACGACGTCACCAATCACGGTGTATTCGTAGCGATTCTCCGCACCGATGTTTCCGGCGAACACGGATCCCGCGGAAACGCCGATGCCAAAGTCGATAAGCGGTAGCCGACGCAGCTCAGTGCGCAACGTGCGCGCGGTTGCCAACGCTGCTGATGCCGCTTCTGGTGCGGGCAGCGGCGCCTCGAAGATAGCCAGCGCGGCATCGCCTTGAAACTTATTGATCATGCCGCGCCGCTCGTCAACCGCGTTGACCACTATCCGGAAGAAGTCATTGAGTACCCCGGCGACCTCTTGTGGCGGTCGGCTCGCCGCCAGGTTCGTCGAACCCACCAAGTCGATGAAGAGGATTGCCGCCTCGCGTACTTCTCCTGACATCGATGCATCTTCTGCGAGAGCCCGACGGGCAACGTCTGGACCGACGTGACGACCGAAGAGGTCGCGCAACCGCTCACGCTCGGTGAGCCCGGCAACCATCCGGTTGAATCCGGTTTGCAGGCTGCCAATTTCGGAGCGCTCGTATACGCCGACAACGGTGCCGATATGACCCTGTTCGACTTCTGCCATAGCGTCGACGACCTCTCGTATCGGGTCAGAAATCGATCGCGATGTCAAGATCATCGCCGGCAGTCCGAGCAGCACTGCGGCAAGAGAAACCACCACGACGGGGCTCGCCACGGATGCGGTCTTCTGAATGACCCAACCGTTCGCTCGAACGAAAAAAATTGCCAAGATGACCGCGCACGGCAGCGCACCGCACAAAAACCACATGGTCATAAGCCGTGCGAGCACACCAGGTGCGGTCACGCCCTCCCCGGAACCGTGGGCGGCGGCGACGAGGATCGGGCGAAGCGGGCGCTGGGTGAGCAGAAGACTTATGCTCGCCGACGCAGTTCCACCGAAGACGACACCCAAGAGAGTCGGGACGGCAATAGCGAGTCCTCCGCGAAGGTTCAGCAGGACCAACACAATGCCGCTTACGGCCCACGTCGCAGCCAGGATCATGGATTGGCGTCTGATGAGTTTCATCGCCGAACGGCGTTGACGTGGGTTCGGTTCTTGCTCGCGGGAATACCACCGCATTGCCGGAGCAACGTTTATTAGACCGGCTATCGCGATGGCAATGCTTCCCAATACAATCAGGCACGCCACCGCTATCACGTTTTTCGTGTTGAAATAAGCTTGTGCTCCAGTGACTGTGTGGCCGCTAAGCGGTATCACAATCGCGGCGGCATCGGCGACGGCGAGCAGGTAAGCGCATGCGAGCCCAGTCGCATAGTGGATCGCCAACCTGGTGGCAGTCTTTCGCTGCTCTGCCGCGGCTGCGGTTGCCGGACGACCCGCTCGGCCGGTGCTGTCGCCCCG
>JAFAQO010000319.1 GCA_019246375.1 Mycobacterium sp.
ACCGTGGAAGGCGAGAACATCGTCTGCCCATGGCATGGCTGGCGCTGGCGCGGAGATGGCACCAATGCGCTGATCCCGTACAGCAAAATCGGCTGCAAGCAGAATGTGCGCATCCGCACCTACCCGGTCGTGGAGTGGTACGGCTTCATCCTCGTCTGGCATGAGCGCCACGGCCGGTTGCCCTACTGGCAACCGCCCGTCCTGGCGGAACTGGAGACCGACGAGTATTACCCGTTGCACCCGCACAGCCGGATGCTCAATCGGGTTAAGGTGCACGCGCAGATGATCATCGAGAACGCCGCGGACCCGTACCACGTCCAGTACGTGCACAAGGCCGCCAACCCCGCCACCACCGCCTCGTTCGAGGTGTCGGGCTACCACCTGCACGCCACGGTCAACGCACATTTCGGCGGCGGGCGCGCGCAGACCTGGCTGACGCCGAACGGGCCCGTCGACGCCAAGATCATCTACGACAACTACTCGCTGGGGATTGGAGTGGTCCGCTTCCCCAGCGAACTGGTGGCCACGATCCAGGTGACCGGACAGACGCCGGTCGACGAGGACTACACCGACTACTTCTACACCCAGGCGTCGGTTCGCGAGCCGGGCGATACCGGCACCGAGCCCAGCGGGCGCGCCGCGAGATTCCTTGCACTGCAGCAGGAAGTCGTCAAACAGGACTTCTTCACTTGGGAAAACATGAAATACCTTGAGAAGCCGAACCTTGCGCCAGAAGAGGCACGTGACTACGCAACTCTTCGCCGCTGGGCGCACCGCTTCTACCCGGGCGAACAACTCTCGCCCGCCGACTTTGGATACAACCCCGACGGCGAGCCCGATCCGGCGGCCGCGAAAATCTGATGCAATCCGGCCCGGATGTGGGGGCGCCACCCGGTCGCGGGAGACCGATCGATCCCGTTGATTTCGGTGTTGAGCAGTTCACCGTGCCGGCCGTGCTCGATCGTCGTGCCGAGCAGTTTCCCGATCGGGTGATGATGACGGTGGGTGACACCGCCATCACGTTCGCGCAGATGCAGCAGCGCTCGTGGGCGGCGGCGAGCGTCCTGCTCGACCTGGGCATCGGCCCCGGTGAATGCGTCGCGCTGTTCACGGCGACCTGCCCGGAATGGATCTATTTCTGGCTGGGCGCCGCCCGCATCGGAGCGGTGACCGCGGCGGTTAACGCGGCAAACAAGGGTGACTTCCTGGTCCACGCGCTCAGGTTGGCGCACGCCAAGGTGATCGTGGCCGACGCCGAACGGCGAGTGCGCGTCGAAGAAGTCATCGACCGGTTGGATAACACGATTGACATTCTCGGGCAAGGTGATTCACTCGATGATGTTCGTGGCGCAGCCCGTGCGGTGGTGGACAGCCCCGTCGACAGCGATCAGGTGGGGTCGCTGTTCTTCACGTCCGGCACCACCGGCGCGTCGAAAGCAGTTGCCACGACGTGGAATTACCTGTTCACCGCCGCCGCAAGCGTGGCATCGGCGTGGGAATTCGGTGCCGGTGAGGTGTTATGGACCGCAATGCCGTTGTTCCACCTCAGCGCGGCGCCCACCGTGCTGGTACCCATGCTGATCGGTGGGACCACCGTGTTGGCACCTACCTTCCATCCAGCCCAGGTGTGGGACGAGGTACGAGCCTGCGGTGCCGTGGGCTTCGCCGGCGCCGGAGCGATGGTCTCGATGCTGTGGAATCAGCCCGCCGATCCGCGGGATGCGCAGCTGCCGCTGCGGTTCATCTCCGCCGCGCCGATCGACGCCGGTCTCTACCGCGCCATCGAAAAGCGTTACCGCTGTCGCATCGTCACCATGTACGGCATGACGGAGGCCTTTCCCGTCGCTGTCAAAGGCTTCGCCGACCAAGGAGTGCCTGGAACGTCCGGTCGGATCAACCCGAGTTTCGAGGTGCGAATACTCGACGCTGACGGCGATCCGCTCCCCGTCGGGACGGCCGGCGAAATCGCCTGTCGGCCTGAGTATCCGCACGTGATGAGCGAAGGTTATGTGAAGCCGCCCGGTCGCGAGCCGGGCATGCGCGTCGAGCGCCACCCGGAATGGTTCCGCACGGGAGATCTCGGCCGGTTGGATGCCAATCAAAACCTGATCTATCTGGACCGTGTCAAGGATTCACTGCGCCGGCGCGGGGAAAACATCTCGTCGGTCGAGGTGGAGCAGGTCGTCGTGCAACACCCCGCTGTGGTCGAAGCCGCGGCGATCGGTGTACCGAGCGACCTGGGTGAGGATGACATCTCGGTGATTGTGACGGTGCCACCGCAGTCGACGATGGATTACACTCAGCTGCTCGACTTTTGCAGCGCCCGCATGCCGTACTTCTGCGTCCCGCGATATGTCGAGATCGTCGACGAGATCCCGAAGACCATCATCGGGCGGGTGCGCAAAGACCTACTGCGCGCACGGGGCGTCGGCCCCGGCGCGTGGGACCGGGAAAGCCACGGCTACGTCGTCAGCCGGTGAGACGGGGAGAGACAACGATGACCATGACCTATCAGGAGCAGTACCTGCTTCACGGCGCAGTGGGGCGCGACGCCATCCTGGATCTCACCGCGCGGCACAACCGCTGCTATTCCGACGGCGACCGCAAGGGGTGGATTGCGACTTTCCGGCATTCCGGTGCGAGTTTTACCCGCGGCGGCGAGGCGTTCACCGATCTGTCCGCGGCTTTCGACGGCGGGAACGGACAACGGCTGGTGGCCGTCGACCACGAGATCGCTGTCGACGGCGTCAATGCGACTCAACGATGTGTTGCCGTACTTTTCGCCGTCGGCTACGACGGCGTCACAACGCTGCGCGCCACCGGAACCTATCGCGACCAACTCATCTACGAGCGCGGCGGGTGGTACTTCAGTTCCCGTGAGCTGCAATGGGATCCGGTACCCAGCCGTCGTCCGCTTGCGGTATAGGCACTAGGCGACACCGTTGGACATCAGCGACAAACTTGCGTTCGGCACTTATCAGGACGCGCTCGCGATGGTCGGCATGGCGTCCGAGCCGCGGACTGCCGGGACGGTCGTCAGCGCAGCGCGGATCCAACTGTTCGCCGCGCTCGTCCGGGACGGCAACCCGGCGTACTGGGATACCGAATTCGCCACCAAGACCTGGGGAGGTCTGTTGGCGCCGCCCGCACTGCTGATGGGCTGGTTGATACCGCCGCCGTGGGAACCGACCGGGCTGCCGCCGGTGCCGGCGATCGCCATCCGGGTGCCGCTGCCGGGCACCACGTTCATCAACGCGGCCAACGAGGCCGAGTTTCTGATGCCGATCCTCGAGGGCGACCGGCTCACCCTCGTCGAGGAGCTGCTGTCGGTGTCACCGGAGAAACGAACCCGGCTCGGTGTCGGTCATTTCGTCGAGACCCAGGACACCTATCGCCGCCAGGACGACGCTATCGTGGCGCGCAACCGGAATACCTTATTCCGCTTCACTCCTGACGCACCATCATGACCGGCCCACCGGCCTGGGAGCAGATCAGCGTCCCGATGGAATTGCCCGAGGTCATCGACGAGATCAGCTATCAGCGGGTGGTGATGAACGCCGGTGCGACGTGGGACTACTTTCCCGGCCACTACGATCCCGCCTATGCCGAAAGGCAAGGGCACCCGGCCATTTTCGTGAACACGATGCATCTGGCCGGATTCGCCGACCGGGTCGCAACCGACTGGGCCGGCCCGGGGAGCATGGTCGTGCGCCGCAGGATGAAGCTGGCCGGCTCGATCTATGCCGGTGACACGATGGTGGGCCGCGGACGCGTTGTCGGCAAACGGTGTGACTCCTCAGCGGAACCGCCCCGCTATCTTCTCGACCTGCAAATCGAGGTGCTCAATCAGCGCGGCGAGGTCTGCTGTCCGGTGGAGCTCACCCTGCAGCTATCTGAAAAGCTTTGAATTCCAGAACGATAAGTCGTCAGCCGGGAAGCGGCGGCATCGTCCCGTTGCACACCACCGACTGCAGCTCGACATACTCACCGAGTCCCTCCGGGCCGAACTCGCGTCCGATACCCGACTGCTTGAACCCGCCGAAGGGCGTGCCGATGTCAAGCATGTACATGTTGATGCCGTAGGTGCCGGTCCGCACGCCGGCGGCGATCTCGAGGCCGTGCGCGACATCAGCGGTCCACACCGATCCGGCCAGACCGTAATCGCTGTCGTTAGCGATGCGCAGCGCATCCTCTTCATCCGTATAGGTCAGCACGGTCAGGACCGGGCCGAATATCTCCTCCCGCGCGATGCGCATGTCGTTGGTGGCGTCGGCGAACAGGGTGGGCCGGACGTACCAGCCGCGGTCGGCGGGCGAATCGTCGCCGCCGAGCACGATGCGAGCGCCTTCTTTGACACCCGACCGGATGTAGTCCTGGACGCGGTGCTGCTGGCGTTGCGCCGCAAGGGGTCCGATGTCGGTGGCCTCGTCGGCGGGGTCGCCGACCCGAAGCCCTGACATCACGTCGGCGAGCGCGTCGACGACCTCGTCGTGACGGCGTTCGCTGACCAGAATGCGGGTCTGCGCGATGCAGGCTTGCCCGTTGTTCATCAGGCTGGCCGTCTTCAGACCGGTGACGGTTTTGTCGATGTCGGCGTCATCGAGGATGATTGCCGCCGACTTGCCGCCGAGCTCCAGGCTGACCCGTTTCAGCTGTTCGCCACAGATCGCGGCGATCCGGCGGCCGGTGGCGCTGGAACCGGTGAACGCGACTTTGTCCACACCGGGATGGCGCACCAGCGCCTCGCCGACATCCGGTCCGCCCGTGACGATCGACACCACTCCTTCGGGCAAGTCCACCTGCTCGATCATCTCGGCCAGCCACAAAGCGTCCAACGGCGTTTCGGGCGCCGGTTTCACGACGACCGTGCAGCCCGCGATCAGGGCCGGAATCAGCTTGGGCATGATCAGGAACTGGGGCACGTTCCAGGGCACGATCGCGCCCACCACCCCGACCGGGGCCCTGCGCAAATGCACTTCGCCGAGCACACCCTGCCGGCGTTCCGCCCAAGGGAAGTCCCGGGCGGCCGCCAGCGCAAGGTGCATCATCGACGCCGCCCCGGCTGACTGGCCCAGCTTGCTGAAGCTCCGCGGCGAGCCCATCTCCGCGGTAATCAAGTCGGCCATTTCATCGAGGTGTCCGGCATAGATCGCGGCGAGTTTCTCGACCTTCTCCATGCGCTCGCGCGGCTGGAACCGAGGCCACGGGCCGCTGTCGAAAGCGCGCCGGGCAGCGGTGACCGCGGTGTCCACGTCTTCCGGGCCGGCCTGCGGGACTTCGCCGACCGGTTCTTCGGAGTGCGGGGATATGACGGTAAGCCGCTGCCCGGTGGCGGGTTTGCGCCAGCGGCCGCCGATGAAGAGTTGGTCATAGCAACGGTGATCAAGGGTTTGCGTCATCGGGCACCACCTCACAAGCGGCGAGGGTAACTTCGCTATTGCTGCTAACATAGCAAAAAAGCCGGGACCGCTTGAGACCGGCGACTAAAGAAGGCCCAGTGAGCGACGAACTTCTGGTGACCGCCGACGGCGCCGTGCGGATCGTGACGATGAACCGCCCGCACTGCCATAACGTCATCGACGCGGCCCTGCACAGCCGACTGCTCGATGTCTGGCAGGAGTTAGATCGCGATGCCGATGCACGCTGTGTGGTGCTCACCGGAGCCGGCCGAACATTCAGCGGCGGCGGCGATTTCGCATTCCTGAAAGCACAGCACAAATCACTTGGCCTCAGGCATGCGGTGTCTGCGCAAGCCGGTGCGATTCTCAACGCAATGATCAGCTTTCGGCTGCCCGTGATCGCGGCGGTCAACGGACCGGCGGTGGGGCTGGGTGCCTCGTTGGCACTGTGCTGCGATCTGATTTTGATGTCGGAGCGCAGCTACCTCTGCGATCCGCACGTGTCGATTGGTCTCACCGCCGCCGATGGCGGGGCCTTGCTGTGGCCCTACATGATGAGCCTCATCCGGGCAAAGGAGTACATCTGTACCGGCGCGCAAATCCCTGCCGCCCAAGCACTGGATATCGGTCTGGCGAACCGCGTGTTCAGCGCGGACGTTTTGATGGACGAGGCGCTGCATCTGGCCGCCAAGCTGGCCGCGCAACCGGCCCGCGCGCTGCAGTCCACCAAACGTGCCTTCTCCAAGCACATCGCCCAAGCAGCCGTCGCCATCATCGACTATGGCCTGGCTGCGGAAACACTCGAGCTTGGTGCCGCCGAACACATCGGCAAGGTTCGTGAGTTTCTCGGCGCCGACAAGTATGACGAGATCGTCGTCCCGGCCGACACCGACGGCACACAGGCTTGACGTGAGCATCGACTGGCGGTCCTACCCGTTTCAGCTGGTGCCGGGCGACGGCCGGCTGGAGTTTCCCGCCGCCGAAGGCGAACATCCCGACCACGAGTCCGACACCTGGTTCATCGCCGGTCAATTGGGTGCCGCGACGGGCCGCTCCTTCGCGTTCCTGGCCATCTTCAACAAGAACCGCCCCGGCGGATCGATCGTCGCTGACTTCTACACGATGGCTCTCTTCGACCTCGACACCGGCGCGTACGGCACTTACACCGACTACGACATGCCGCCGGCGAACCTGATCAAAGGAGCCGCCCGCAAATTGTCCACGGCCGAGGGCCATCTCGACATCCGATACGACAGCGACGCCGGCACGGCAACGTGGACGGCGTGCCGCAACAGCGACGCTCAATTGCTGCCCTGCACCTACCGCGTCAGTCTGGTCGGTACGGATCAGGCAGGTCAGGCAATGAGCCTGGAGCTCGACGTAACTCCAACGCGCGCACCGGTTCCGGTGGGCGCAGCGAACTACAACGGCAAGATCACCTGCTTCGGTCAAGCCGACACCTATTCGTACTTCCAGACCGGGATGGCGATCACCGGAACGCTGCGCTGGGGTGAAATGGGTGAGCAGGTCACCGGTTCGGCCGGCCATGTCGATCGGCAGTGGTA
>JAFAQO010000532.1 GCA_019246375.1 Mycobacterium sp.
AAAACGATTGCCGGGCTAGAAGTCGACCGACGCGCGTATCCGCGCAATGGTGTCGGTGGTCGAATGATTGGCGACGTAGCCGAGCATGCGCAATTCGCCGCCGTAGCTTCGCACCACCGGCGCCTCGGGGAGCATATCTGCGGTGTAGTCGCCACCTTTGACATAGATGTCCGGCTGCAGCTGCTGGATCAACGGCGCCGGTGTTTCGCCGTCGAAAACGGTCACATAATCCACGCAGCTCAACTCGCCCAGCACCGCCGCCCGGTCGGCGGCGCTGTTGATTGGCCGGTCGGCGCCTTTGAGGCGGCGAACGCTTTGATCGCTGTTGATCGCTACGATCAGCACGTCGCCGGCCTCTTTGGCCTCTTTCAGGTAGGCGACATGGCCGCGGTGCAGCACGTCGAAGCAGCCGTTGGTGAACACGATGCGGTGACCAGCCTTGCGGTGGCCGGTGACGCGGCGGATCAACTCGTCCGGGGGGATCGGCGCACCGTTGCTCGCGGTTATCCGGTCGTCCAGCTCGGCCTTCATACACACCGACGTGCCGGGTTGGGCCGTGACGACATCTGCTGCGAGCTGGCCGTATTCGATAGCCTCGACGGCTGACATGCCCTGCAGGAGACCGATGGTCATGGCGGCGGTGAAGGTGTCGCCCGCACCGGCGCAATTCTCTTCTCGAGCGGGCCGGGTCGTAGTGCGGTATGCCGGGCGGTCGCCGTCGAGCAGCAACACTCCGTCGCTGTCGAGAGTGACTACAACGGTCGCCGCGCCGGTCGCGGCCGCCAGACCTCGACGATTCTCAACGAAGAAGTCCGGGCGCGGTCGACCGTCAAGGTGCGCATCGGGCAACAACGCCGTCGACTCCGCCGCGCTGGGCGTTACCATGTCGGGCCGCAGCGACCGCCAAGCGGCCAAGTTGTGACCGTCAACAACGAGCAGCGGCACTGCGGGCCGTGCTTCATGGACGGCAGCCAGGATCAACGGGTCGACAACACCGGAACCGTAGTCGCAGATCACCAACGCGTCCGCGGTCTGCAGCGCCGCGGTGAGCTGGTCGGCCAGCCGCGCAGCTTCCGAAGCGGCTCCTGAACTGCCGTTGCCTTGATCGAATCGAAGCAGAATCTGATTTCCCGCGATGACGCGGCTCTTGCTCGGGGTCTGTCCGGAAACCATCACCGCACGCTCGGTCACGACACCGTAGCGGTGCAGCTCATGCAGCAGCGAGGCGCCGACGTCGTCATCACCGATGGCGGTCACGATCTCGGTTCGCGCACCCAGCGCGGCCAGATTCGCCGCGGTGTTGGCAGCAGCGCCCGGATGCACTGCTGACCGTTGAACATCGACCACCGCGGCCGGCCCCTCCCGGCACAGCCGCCGACAGGTACCGGACAGCCACACGTCCAGGACGCAGTCACCGAGCACCACCACGCGTGGTGCTTTCGAGGAATCATGTGAGTGGCGCACCTGGTGTGATTGCCCGCACCAAGTCCGGCAAAACCCGCGCCGTCATGTCGGCACCGTTCGCGATAAGGGTCGCCTGCTGGCGCTACGGCCATAGACGCCCGCCGAAACCACACCTGACCTGCGGCCGATCTGCCCGCCTGCCCGAAATGCGGACCGGAACTTACCCTGGTGATGTGCCTTGCCGACGGTGAGAGGAGGTTCTCGGTGATCGAGGACCCACCCGAATTCTTCGACGTGCTGATCATCGGTGCCGGGATCTCCGGAATTGGCGCCGCGCATCGAATCCGGGAGCGCAACCCGCAGGTGCGCTACGCGATCCTGGAACGACGCCAACAGCTCGGCGGAACCTGGGACCTGTTCCGCTACCCGGGCGTGCGGTCCGACAGCGACATCTTCACGCTCTGCTTCCCCTGGGAACCGTGGACCCGGCCGGAGATGATCGCCGACGGCAACCACATCTGGCAGTACTTGGACGACACGGCACGCAAGCACCACATCGACAGGCACATCCGGTTCAACACCTACGTCCGCTCCGCCGACTGGGACTCCAGCAGCGACACCTGGACGGTGCACGCCGACCAAAACGGCGAAGACAAGATCTACCGGTCCCGGTTTGTGTTCTTCGCCACCGGCTACTACGACTACGACAACCCTTACAGTCCGGGCTTTCCGGGAATCGACAATTTCGCCGGTGATGTCGTTCATCCACAACACTGGCCCGAGTTGTTTGATTGTGCGGGTAAGCGGTTCGTGGTGATCGGAAGCGGTGCGACCGCGGTCAGTCTGATTCCATCGCTGGCCGAAAAGGCC
>JAFAQO010000375.1 GCA_019246375.1 Mycobacterium sp.
GTTGTTCACCGCGCACACCAACGCCGACTCCGCTTCACCCGGGGTGTCCGACGCGCTCGCTGAGACGCTCGGACTCACCATCGACACCGTCCTGGAGCCGGCAACACCGCACCCTGATCTGGACAAGTGGATCATCTACGTGCCGCCGCAGGACGCCGAAGCCGTGCGGGCGGCCGTGTTCGCAGCCGGTGCCGGGCACATTGGCGACTATTCGCAGTGCAGCTGGAGCGTCACGGGCACCGGACAATTCCTGCCGCACGACGGCGCCTCGCCCAGCATCGGCCGTATCGGCACTCATCAGCAGGTGATCGAGGACCGGGTGGAGGTTGTCGCGCCGGCAGCGGTACGGCCGCGGGTGCTCTCGGCGATGCGCGCCGCACACCCCTACGAAGAGCCGGCATTCGACATCGTCGAGCTGGCGACACCGCCCGCCGCTGTTGGCCTGGGCCGGATCGGTGCGCTGCCACAACCGGAGCCGCTGCGCGCCTTCGTCGCGCGGGTGGGTGCGGCGCTACCTGCGACATCGTGGGGAGTGCGCGCTTGCGGCGATACCGACATGCCGGTGTCGCGCGTCGCCGTGTGCGGTGGGGCGGGGGACTCGCTGCTGGACATCGTCGCCGCGACCGACGTGCAGGCCTACGTTACGGCCGACCTGCGACACCATCCGGCCGACGAGCATCGGCGGGCGTCCGACGTGGCGCTGGTCGACGTCGCGCATTGGGCCAGTGAATTCCCTTGGTGCGCACAGGCGGCCGACGTGTTGGGCTCGGCATTCGGTGCGGCGCTGTCCGTCCGGGTGTCCACCGTCCGCACCGATCCCTGGAACCTCGAGACCGACAGCCGGAGAAATCGTTTATGAAAGCTAGTCATGAAAGCTGAAGTGGCACAACAACGCTCGTTGCTCGAGTTGGCAGAGCTCGACGCGGAAATGTCGCGCATCGCGCATAGGGCCAGCCACCTGCCGCAACGCCAGGACTGCGAGCGGGTCCAGGTCGACCATATCGCTGCCAATGACCGGCTGGCTACATTGCAGGTAGCCCTGGACGACTTGGACGCGCAGGTGTCGCGTTTCGAGTCCGAGATCGACGCAGTACGTCGGCGCGAGGAGCGGGACCGTTCGCTGCTGCAGTCGGTGTTGGACGCCAAGCAACTGTCTGAGCTGCAGCACGAGTTGGACACGCTGCAACGCCGCCAAACCAGCCTGGAGGATTCGCTGTTGGAGGTGATGGAGCGCCGCGAAGAACTGCAGGGCCAGCACACCGCTCAATTGGCGACGATCGACAAGTTGCAGACCGAGCTGGCGCGCGCCCAACAGGCTCTCAACGCCGCACTCGCCGAGATCGACCAGAGCCGCCATCAGCGCTTGTCACGGCGTGATGAGTTGACCGCAGGTCTGGATCCCGAGCTCGTCGCGCTCTATGAACGACAGCGCGCCAGGGGAGGTCCGGGCGCGGGGCCCTTGCAGGGCCGCCGGTGTGGTGCCTGCCGGATCGAGATCGACCGCGGTGAGCTGGCACGGATCTCGGCGGCCGCCGACGACGACGTGCTGCGCTGCCCGGAATGTAGCGCAATACTTCTGCGCATCAAGGCTTTTGACCAGTGAAGGTCATTGTCGAAGCGGATGGCGGGTCACGCGGCAATCCCGGACCCGCGGGCTTCGGATCTGTGGTGTGGACGGCGGATCACGCGACGGTGCTGGCCGAGACCAAGCAGGCGATCGGCCGGGCCACTAACAACGTCGCCGAATACCGCGGGCTGATCGCGGGTTTGGAAGAAGCCGCGGAATTGGGCGCCACCGAGGTCGCGGCATCGATGGATTCCAAGCTAGTGGTCGAACAGATGTCGGGGCGGTGGAAGGTCAAGCATCCCGACCTCGCAGCACTGAATGCCCAAGCACGCGTGCTCGCGTCAAGGTTCGACACGATCAGCTACACCTGGGTTCCGCGGGAGCAGAACTCGCACGCCGATCGGTTGGCCAACGAGGCGATGGATGCTGCGGCCGAGGCGGACCAGGCCGCGCAGCCGGTCGTCGAGTCACCCAAGACCGTCCAGGCCGGCGAGACCCGGGGTGCGCCGGGATGGACCGGTGCGCGCGGCGCGCCCACCCGGCTGCTGCTGTTGCGTCACGGGCAGACCGACCTGTCGGTGCAACGCCGCTATTCGGGGCGCGGCAACCCCGCGTTGACCGAGTTGGGCTGGCGGCAGGCGGACGCGGCGGCGCGGTATCTGGCACAGCGCGGCGGAATTGCCGCCGTGGTCGCTTCGCCGTTGCAGCGCTGCTACGACACCGCGGCGACGGCCGCCAAGGCGCTGGGACTGGACGTGACCGTCGACGGCGACCTGATCGAGACCGATTTCGGCAGGTGGGAGGGCCTGACATTCGGTGAGGCCAGCGAACGCGACCCGGAGCTGCATCGACGCTGGCTGCGTGACACCAGTACCACGCCGCCGGACGGTGAGAGCTTCGATAGCGTGCACCGCCGAGTCCGTCGTGCCCGCGACCGGATCATCGCCGAGCATGGCGCCGCGACGGTGCTGGTGGTGTCGCATGTGACCCCGATCAAGATGCTGCTGCGGATCGCGCTGGATGCCGGGCCCGGCATCCTGTACCGGCTGCATCTCGACCTGGCGTCATTGAGCATCGCCGAGTTTTACCCCGACGGGGCGTCGTCGGTGCGGTTGGTGAACCAGACGGATTATTTATAAATTCGGTCGGATGCGGCTGACTCGACCGGCCGCGCCGCGGGAGAGCGGATCGCGCAAGGCGTGGCGCTGAAAATACGCGGCGGCCTTGAGTATTCGCCTTCGTTGAGCGCCGGCTCACCGCTTAACGAGGCGTGAACTCGACCGGCAGGCTCGCCGGCGCGCGGAACGCCAAGCCGACGACACTCGGTGGCGGTTCACTCGGGTCCAGCCGCAGATCCGGCACTCGGTCGAGCAGCGCGTTCATCGCGACCGTCGACTCCATCCGGGCCAGGTGCATGCCCAGGCACAGGTGCGGCCCGCCGCCGAACGTCAGGTGGGCGATGTTCGCACGAGCCGGATCGAAGCGGTCCGGGTCCGGGTAGCGCTTGGGGTCGCGGTTGGCGGCGGCGACGCTGACGGCGACGTTGGTTCCCGCCGGGATCGCGACACCGCCCAGTTCGCAGCCCCGGGCCGCCACCCGCATCACGGTGGTGATCGGCGGCTCCCAGCGCAACGCCTCCTCGATGGCGCCGCGGACCAGGCCGCGGTCGGCCCGCACCGCGTCCCACAACGTCGCAGTGGCGCCGCTCCTCCTTATCGCTTCGCTCTGCATCGTCGCCGGCGCGGATGCAGTGGCGCCGCTCCTCCTCATCGCTTCGTCCCCAGCTTCGCGGGGGCCCCGCTGCATCGTCGCCGGCGCGGGCTGGCTGAGCAGGGCGACCAGCAGGTTGCCCGACGCGCGGTACGTCGTCTCCACCCCGGCGGGCAGGATCAGCAGCAGGAACGCGAAGATCTCGTCGTCGGTCAGCCGCGCGCCGTCGATCTCCGACTCCGCCAGCGTGCTGATCAGATCGTCATGGGGGTGACGCCGCCGCTCGGCGAGGATTTCCCCGAAGTACGTCTTCAACGCCGCCGACGCGGCGATGCCGCAATCCCAGTCGTAAACGACGTTGAGCAGCTCGATCGACAGCCGCTGAAAGCGCAGGTAGTCGCGGCGCGGCAAGCCCATCATGCGAGCGATGACCTGGACCGGGAACGCGAACGTGAACTCGCGGGCCAGTTCGGCGCGCCCGCGGCCAGCGAACCCGTCGATGAGCTCATGGACGACCACTTCCACCAGCTGACTGCGCCATCGCTCCAGCAGCGCCGACCGAAACGACGGGGACACCAGGGCCCGGCTGGCCCGATGCTCGGCTCCCTCGAGTTCGAGCAGGGTGCGGCCCATGACGGTGCCCATGATCCGCTCGTAGATCGACGAGGAAAAGTTCTCGGGATGCGTGAGGACCGTCTGGCACTCGTCGTACCCCAGCACCGTTACCCCGGCGACCCCGAGATTCTGGCTGGCGGTCTCGGCGAACGGGTTGCCGACCATCACCCGATGCTTCGCGCGGGCTTCGTGCAGACGTTCGTGCACGTTCTCGACCTGCATGAGCAGTCCGCCCTGCAGCTCGTCCGGGTCAAACTCGTGCAGCTGGTCGGTCATGTCCAACTCGTCGCGCGATTGCCCGGCTTCTCCTCCGGCCATCCCGGCCCGCGTCGTCGCCGGGTGGCGCGCGCGCCGGCGGGCACGGTTTCGGTGTCACGCCCGGATCGCAGCACGGTGCCTGGCAGGGCGCCGGTGGGCTCCCCGTCGCGGCACACCTCGACGCCGCCGACCAGCACCGAGCTGATTCCGCGGGCATCGGCGACCAATCGGGGAGCTCCGGCGGGCAGGTCGTAGCGGGTGCGCTCGGGTCCATGGTCGACGGTCGCCGGGTCGAACAGCACCAGGTCGGCATGCCAGCCCGGCGCGATGCGGCCGCGATGCTTCAGCCCATAGAGCCGGGCCGGCACGTCGGTGATCAACCGCACGGCCTCCTCGAGAGTCACCACCTGGTACTCGCGGACGCCGTGGCCGAGCAGTGACGTCGTGTAGATGGCACCGCACATCATGTCCAGGTGGGCGCCGGCGTCCGAGCCGCCGATCACCGCGTCCGGGTGGCGCCACACCTCGGCGCGCACCCGCCAGTCGGCGGAGTCGTCACCGGTCGACGGCGGCGTCAGCCCGGTGCGCAACTCGTCGGCGATCACGACGTCTAGCAGCGTGTCGAACGGTTCGCCGCCCCGGGCGGCCGCGACCTCGCCGACGGAACACCCTGTGGCCCCGGCGTTTTCCGGAGCGAACGTTTCTACGATGACTAGCCGCTCCCAATGCGAGAGCCCACGCAGGATGCCAGCCTCCTTTGAATGGGCGCCCTCGTTGAGGCGGCGGCGTACCGCTGGATCGGCGAGCGCGGCCAACCGCTGCGGCACCGGCAGGTGCATGGTGTCGCGCCAGCCCGGCAGCCCGTCGAGCACAAAGCCGCTGAAGAATGACAGTCGGATCTTCATGGCATGGGGCAAGGTGAGTGCGACCACCCGGCCGCCGCGTTCGGCGGCGACCTCCGAGGTCCGCAACTGCCGTTGGTGACCGACCGGGTTGGCCGCCGAAACAGCCAGCACGTTCCAGTTCAGCGGCCGGTCGGCGGCCCGCGACATGTTGGTGAGCAGCGCGGTGTCGTCGTCGCTGAAACCCGATAGGCAGCCGGGAATGATCGCCTCCAGCGTGGTGCCTGGGTGCGGCCGTACACCGGCCGCCAGCGCCAAAAGCTCCTCGCTCGACGCGCTGCGCGATGGTACCGGCTGGCCGGCCCCGTCGTTGTGGGTATGCGACTGCGACGTCGACAGACCCAGCGCACCGTCGGCCAGCGCGTCATGCAGCAACGCGACCATCCGCTCGGTCTGCTCCTCGGTGGCCTCTGTGCCGACCGCGTCGTCGCCCATCGCAGCCAGCCGAAGCGCCGAATGGCCTACCAGGAAACCGGCGTTGACGGCGACGCGGCCGTCGAACCGCTGCAGCCAGTCCCCGAAAGACGACCATTGCCAGTCCAGCCCGGCCCGCAGCGCGTCCAGCGGCATGCCCTCGACCCGGGCCAGCATTCGGGTGAGGTAGTCCTGATGGTCGGTTGCGGCGGGCGCGAGGGTGAATCCGCAATTGCCGCCGAAGACCGTGGTGACGCCGTGCTGCAGCGACGGACTCGCGGTCGGGTCCCAGAACAGCTGCGCGTCGTAGTGCGTGTGTAGGTCGACAAAGCCCGGCGCCAGCACTTGCCCGGCCGCATTGACTGTGCGGGCCGCCGAGTCGTCCACGTCTCCTTTTGGGCCCACCGCGGCGATGCGGCCGTCTTTGATCCCGACATCGCCGCGGCGGGCGGGGGTACCGGTGCCGTCGATGATCTCGGCGTCGCGGATCAGCAGGTCGAGCACTGCAACCAGCCGTCGTCGGGCAGCGGGTGGTGGAACAGATCGGCGGCGTTGCGGTGCGTGATGCGGGCGGCCTCGTGCGGCGGCAGTCCAGCGACGTTGCGGTCCACCACCTGCTGGGTGTCCGGCCAAGTCGAGTCGGCATGCGGATAGTCGCTCTCAACCAAGATGTGGTCGGCTCCGACTACCTCGAGGGCGCCGAACGAATGCGGGTCGTCGATGGAGCAGAACCAGAAGTTGCGCCGCAGCACTTCACTGGGCAGCAAGTCGCTCTTCCAGGAGCCGCCTTCTCGTCCGGACGCGGAGTGGGCCAGCACGTAGTCGGCGCGGTCGGCGAGCATGGCGGCCCAGCCCAGGCCGCCTTCGGCCAGTGTGACGCTCAGCTGCGGGAACCGCACCGGGATGCCTGACCACAGCATGTCGGCGCAGGCGACCAGGCCGTTCACCGGGAACAGGGTAGTGATGGTTTCGAAGGGGGTGTCGGGCGCCGGTATCGGCGCCCACTGGGCCGAGCCGGTGTGCAGGCACACGACGGTGCCGGTCTCTTCGCAGGCGGCGAAGAACGGGTCCCAGACCCCGGTGTGCAAGCTCGGCAGCCCGCACTGGGCGGGCAGCTCGGGGAAGCTGACCGCCTTGAACCCGCGTTCGGCATTGCGGCGTACTTCGTCGGCCGCCAGCTGTGGGTCGGCCAGCCACGGCAGCTGCAGCGGGATGATGCGCTCCGGATAGCTGCCGGCCCACACGTCGAGATGCCAGTCGTTCCAGGCCCGCAGCACCGCCAGCCCGAGTTCCGCATCCTTGCTTTTCCAGAACACGGTGCCGGAGAACCCGGCGATCAGCGAAGGGAAGTTCAGCGACGCCCAAATGCCCGCGAGGTCCATGTCCGCGATACGGGCGTCGATGTCCCAGCAACCGCGACGCATCTCGTCGAATCGGGCCGGCTCCATGCTCCATTCCGCGGGCGGTCGGCCGACGACGGCGTTGAGGCCGATGTTGGGGTACTCACAGTTCTCATAGCGCCACACCTGGCGACCGTCGTCGCCTTCGACGATCCTGGGCGCCCGCTCGGCCAACGCGGCGGGAAGCCGTCCGTCGAACATGTCGGGCGGCTCGATCACGTGGTCGTCGACCGAAATCAGGACGTGCCGCCGCGCGCGGGGTGCCGGGTCCGGCAGCAGCGCCATAGCGCAAGCTAACGACGGGCGCCAACTGGTGTCAATGCTATCTATGCAAAGAATGCAAAGATTACCGGTGCTGGTGGGCGCTGCGGTTGCGGTGCGGGTCCGTTACCCTGTGTCACTCGTGGGAGGTCGTGACACCCAGGCGGGGCTGACGGTGGCGCCCCGTATTCGCCGCTTCGGTCCCGCGGTGCTGGCGGTAGCGGTAGTGCTCTACGTGGTGGTCTATGCCCTCTGGCCATCGCTGGCCACGCAGGTGGACCTTCAGGTGTACCGGTTCGCCGCACTGCGCCTCTGGCACGGACTCGATCTGTATTCGATCGGGCTGACGGGCAACTCCAAAGAGTTGCTGTTCATCTACCCGCCGTTCGCGGCGTTGTGTTTTCTGCCGCTGGCGCTTGTCGGCGAGCCGGTGGTGCAGGTGCTGTGGTTGACGCTGACATGGGCGCTGATCGTTTGGGCCATCTGGCGGATGCTGAAGTCGATGGCGCCGGCCCGGACGCCTGGACTGTGGAGTCTGGTTGCGCTACTGGTCGGTGTGGTGGCATGGCTGGAGCCGATTCGGCTCACGCTTCAGCTCGGTCAGATCAACGTCGTGATACTGGCGCTGGTGATGGCTGATCTGCTGAGCTCGGCGCAGCGCCGGTGGGCGGGCGTCGGGATCGGCATCGCCGCCGGGCTGAAGCTAACCCCGGCGCTGTTCATCGTCTATCTGGCCGCGACGGGGCGGCTACGCGCCGCTTCGGTGGCCGCCGTCACTTTGGTAGCCACCATCGCGGCGGGGTTTGTGCTCTTGCCGGCCGGCTCCACCTTCTACTGGCTGCGGCACGGCTTCGACGACCCGGGGCGGATCGCGCAGCATCCGTTCGCCAGCACCGCCAACGCCAGTCTGGGCGGTTTGTTGATGCGGCTGCACGTGCCGCCTGCGCCGGTGGCGGTGGCGGCGGTGGTCATGGCTGTCGCCGCGGTGACGCTGGCCGCGGTCGCCTACCGACGCGGTCATGCGGTCCTGGGCAGCGCGCTGGTCGGGATGGCGTCGGCCGCCGTCTCGCCGTTCAGCTGGAGTCACCACTGGGTGTGGTTCGCCCCGCTGCTGGTGCACCTCGGGTACCGGGCCCATGTGCTACGCAGCAGGTCCTCGACGTGGACATTCTGGGCGCTGGCCGCTCTGCTGGGCGGCTGGTTCACCTCGTTCGGCGAGCACCGGGAGTCCGGCGTCCTGTCCCTGCGGCCCGGCGGCATCTGGAAAGACATAATCCCCGGC
>JAFAQO010000120.1 GCA_019246375.1 Mycobacterium sp.
CGAGCAGCACAACGCCATAAGCCGCCGCATGAACGCTGAGCTTCACGAGGCGTTTCAGCGCTTCCGCGATGACGACAGCGCCTTCGTGCTGGTGATCACCGGGGCCGGCGAGACGACCTTCTGCGCTGGGTGGGATCTGCAGGACGCCGCGGAGTGGACCGAGCTCGGCGACTTCGATCGGTACCGTAGAGACCTCTACAACCTTCCCGGCGTCTGCGGCTACACCCGCCGTGTCGATATCTTTAAACCGATCATTGCGGCGGTGAACGGCTATGCCTTTGCCGCGGGGCTCGAGACCGCAATGCTCGCCGACATCCGGATCGCGGCGGAGAACGCCGAGTTCGGCGCGCTCGAGCGGCGCTGGAACATCGTCGCCGGTGACGGGCTGACAGTGCGGCTGCCGCTCATCGTCGGGTTCGCCAAGGCAATGGAACTCATCATTACCGGACGGCGCATCGACGTCCGCGAAGCGGAGCGCATCGGCCTGGTCAACGAGGTGGTCCCGCGCGGCACGGCGCTCGAGCGCGCGGTGGCGCTAGCGCACGAGATCGGCGCGCTGCCGCAGGGCGCCATCCGCTCCGACAAGGAATGCCTGCTGCGCCACGTCGGCCACACCCTGGAGGAACGGCTGCGCATCGAAGCGGAGATGACCATCTCGATGTTCATGCGCCGCGACAAGCACTCCTTCGGCGCAGCGTCGTTCAAGGCAGGCAACCTCCAGCCCACCTGGCCTAATCATGGCCTTTAACCTGAGGGTGGTGGGGACGGCGCAGCTGGCTAATGGGCATGCATGACTAGAGCCGATTATCGGTGTTCTAGACACCGATCCCGCAGCAATGAGCTCAGAGGTCACCCGAGAAATCGGCGGTGAGCCAGCGGTCGGGGCGGATGGTGAACAACACGCTCTCCTGAGCGTCAAGGCCACCGACGAACTTACGTCCACCTTCTTCGCCGAGGTAACGGATAGCGATGGCTTCTCGCACCTCCACTGGGGTGGGCGTGGTCGTCTCGACTACGGTGCCCTCCACGACCACATATTGGTACGGTGGCTCTTCGCGCTGGACGACCAGCGTCACCGCACCCGCCCGCTCGATGAGCCTGGCCTTGCGACCCGACGCGCCAGTGTTTATCCGGATGTTCCCGCCAGGGGTGTAGTCATACCAAATCGGGACACTGGCCGGCGGACGGCCATCGGCGGCGACCGACAGCACGGCAACATGCTTTCCGGCGAGGAACTCCTGACGTTGGGTCTCGCTGAAATCTTTCATGATGGGCTGAACGCGCCGGCTCCGCAGGGCTATTCCCGCCGCCCTTCGCGCAATGGCGGGCCCGGAAGCTGCTTCAGCTACGGGTCATTGCATTCGGCGCCTTCGTACGCTCTAGGTCTCGGCGCTGCGCGAGCACGCCGTCACGCGCATTGCGTCACAGCGGCGACGGGTCGTTGAAAGCCAGGATCAGCTTGCCGGTGTTTTCGCCGCTAAACAGCTTGAGGAGCGTCTCGGGGAAGTCGCCGACGTCGCCGTGCTCGATGTGCTCATGTGATTGCAGTTGGCCGGTGTTGAGCCAATTCACCAGCTGCGCAATGCCTTCGGGGTAGCGTGCCAGATAGTCGAAGACAACAAAGCCGGTCATCGATGCGCGCGCGACAAGCAGCTGCATGTAGTTCGCCGGTCCCCGCGGGGTGTCGTTGTACTGCGACACTGCACCGCACAGCACGATGCGGGCGCCGCCCGCCAGCTGGTTAAGGGCGGCCTCCAGCACTGCACCGCCAACATTGTCGAAAAAGACGTCAACGCCGTCGGGTGCGTGGGTTTTCAGTTCTGCGCGCAGGTCGGCGGTCTTGTAGTCGATGGCGGCGTCGAACCCGGCCTCCTCGACGAGCCAGCGGCATTTCTGCTCACCGCCGGCGATGCCGACGGCTCGGCAGCCCTTGATCTTGGCGATCTGTCCGACGATGTTGCCCACCGATCCGGCTGCCCCGGATACCAGCACTGTTTGACTCGGCTCGGGACGGCCGATGTCGAGTAATCCGAAATACGCGGTCAGACCGCTGATGCCGAGGGCTGCCAAGTGTGTAGTTGCCGGTGCCAGGGTGGTGTCGATTTTGTTGACGTCCGCGCCGTTGGACACCGCATAACGCTGAACACCGAACATCCCGGAAACCTGGTCGCCGGCGGCGAATTCACGGTGGTGTGACTCGACGACATGTCCGACGGCAAACGCGCGCATCACCTCGCCGATGTCCACCGCAGGCACATAGGAGCGGCCGGCGTTCATCCAGGTGCGCATCGCCGGGTCGATCGAAAGGTAGTCGACCTCGACAACGAATTCTTCATCGGCGGCAGCTGGTTTGGGCTTCTCGACGATCGCCCAATCAGTAGCATCCGGCAAGCCCACCGGACGGGCGGCCAGCCGGCATTGAAGGTTCACGGGTGTCATGACACCACCTCTTGGTTGGGTGAAATGAGTCGGCAGGTTTCAGCGGCACACTCTAGGACGGCCCGACCGGCAGGGTCCTCGGCGGTGACCGGCACCACCGCGACGGTGTCTGCGCCGGCGTGCAGATAGGCCCGTAGCCGGGCAGCGATTTGTTCGGGGCTACCGAATGCACCCAGCTGCTCGGCCAGCTCCAAAGGAATCGCCGCCGCCAGCTCCGAGCGCCGCGCGCCGCTGCGGGCACGCTCGACGAGGTCGGGAAAGCCGAGGTCGCTGAACATTTCACCGTAACCGGGCGGGGCAAGGTATATCGCCAGCTGGTTGGCTGCCT
>JAFAQO010000456.1 GCA_019246375.1 Mycobacterium sp.
CGCCCGCGCAGTGCGGCCAATGGAGGTCCGGACAGCGCGGCACCGTCGACCATGATCTTCGAGAGGAATTCGCCGGCCGTCCCGTCAGGCTCGACATCAAACACAACGTGGGCATCTTCGAAACCGAGCCACCGTCGGGTCAGCGGAAACCACGCCTTATAAGTAGCTTCCTTGGCACAGAACAGGATTCGGTCCCAGTGCAGGCCGTCGGGAAGCGCTGCGATTTCGTGGCGTTCCTCGGCGATGGTGACGGCATCCAGCACACCGTCGGGCAGTACCTCGTGCGGTTCGGCGTCGATGCCTACCGAGCGCACAGTGGACTGTCGGCCGACTACCGCGCCACGGAAGCCCTGAGTATGAGTCAGGCTGCCCACAATGCCAGCGGGCCAGCAGGGTTCGCCCTTTTCGCCTTTGTGGATGGGCACCGGCTGCTGCCCGAGCTGCTGCAACGCCAGCCGGGCGCAGTGCCGCGCGGTGATGAATTCGTTGCGCCGCTTGGCCACCGACCTGGCGATCAACGGCTCTTCCTCGGGCAGCGGCGTCAATCCTGGCGGATCGGAGTACAACTCGACAGCAGCCAGGTTCTCCCGATCGTCGGGCAGCACCGACGACATCAGTGTGGCAGCCGTCATCGTGACTGCCGCTGCCGCACTCGGTCACGGAACTGCTTAGCCTGTGCCCGCATTTCGGGCGTGATCACGAAATGACCGCCGAAGTCGTTGAGATAGCCCGGCGCGTACTGCGGATTCGGCAGCACTTGGCGCAGCCAGGTGTAGGGCTTGCGTCGCCGCCATTCTCGCGGATAGCCCACCGACACCTCTTCGAAGCGGACCCCGTCGTACCACGTGGTTCGCGGGATGTGCAGGTGTCCGTAGACCGAACAGACAGCGTTGTAGCGGGTGTGCCAGTCGGCGGTCTCGGCGGTTCCGCACCACAGCGAGAACTCCGGATAGAACAGCGCGTCGCAGGGTTCGCGCACCAGCGGGAAATGGTTGACCAGCACGGTCGGCGTCATCCAGTCGAGCTGCTCGAGCCGGGCGCGGGTGGCGGCGAGCCGGTCGCGACACCAGGCGTCTCGGGTGGGATACGGCTCGGGCGACAACAGGAACTCGTCGGTGCCCACCACGCTGCGTTGCCGCGCGATGGCCAAACCTTCGGCTTTGCTGCTCGCGCCCTCCGGCAGAAAGGTGTAGTCGTAGAGCACGAACATCGGCACGATCGTGGCCGGGCCGCCCCGCTCCGTCCACACCGGAAACGGATGCTCGGGCGTGATAATGCCCATCTCGTCGCACACGTTGACGAGGTAGTCGTAGCGTGCCCGGCCGAAGATCTGCATGGGGTCCTTGCCGGTGGTCCACAGTTCGTGATTGCCGGGCGCCCATATGACCTTGGCGAATCGGCGGCGCAGCAGATCAAGCGACCACCGAATCTCGTCGGTGCGTTCCCCGACGTCACCGGCGACGATCAACCAGTCGTCTGGCGACGACGGGTGCAGCGATTCAGCGACGGGCTTGTTACCCACATGGCCGACGTGCAGGTCCGAGATCGCCCAGAGAGTAGGTTGTCTCGCGCCCTTCGGCTCCTGCACTGCCACGACTACCCACCCTAGCCATCCGGTCTGCGATCCGGCGGACGCCCATCTCCTTACCACGTGTTCTGATCGCCCCATACCCTGAGCTGGTGACAACCACCTCCACGCTTCCTGGGGCGACACCACTGCGCACGTGGGCGAGGCGAATCAGCTTGGACGCCCTCGGCCGGCTGTTGCGCCTGCCCCAGGCAACCACCGGTTACACCATGAGGCAGGTGCGGATCCCGATGCGCGACGGCATCGAGCTTGCCGCCGACCACTACGCTCCTACCGGCGGGCCCGTCGGCACCCTGCTCATCCGCGGACCCTACGGCCGCCGGTTCCCGTTCTCGCTGTTATTCGCTGCGCTGTACGCCGCCCGCGGTTACCACGTCGTGCTGCAAAGTGTCCGCGGAACATTCGGTTCCGCCGGAACCTTCGAGCCGATGATCCATGAGACCGAAGACGGCGCCGACACGGTCGCGTGGCTGCGTCAGCAGCCCTGGTTCACCGGTCGGTTCGGCACCATCGGACTTTCGTATCTCGGGTTCACTCAATGGGCCCTACTGGCAGATCCTCCGCCGGAGCTGGCTGCGGCCGTGATCACTGCCGGTCCGCACGACTTCAGTGCATCGATCTGGGGCACCGGCTCGTTTACCATCAACGATTTCCTGGGGTGGAGCCATCTAGTCGCTCACCAAGAAGACCCGAGCCGCATTCGGGCGGGCATCCGTCAGCTGCGGTCTCGGCGCAAGGTGGCCCGTGCATCCGGTGAGTCACCGCTGGCCGCAGCAGGGCGCGCCTTGCTTGATGAGCGTGCGCCCTGGTTCGAATCGTGGCTAGAACACCCTGACCTCGACGATCCGTTCTGGAAGCCGATGCGGTTGGGCGCCGCGCTGGAGCGGGTGGAGGTTCCGGTGCTGCTCGTCGGCGGCTGGCAAGATCTGTTCCTGCAGCAGACGCTCGAGCAGTATCGGCGCCTGCGCGAGCGAGGCGTCGATGTGGCGGTGACGGTCGGACCGTGGACGCACACCCAGCTGATCACCAAGGGACTGGCTACCCTCACCCGCGAATCGCTGAACTGGCTGAGCGTCCACCTCGGCGACGCGCCCACCGATCCCCGGC
>JAFAQO010000413.1 GCA_019246375.1 Mycobacterium sp.
TGATGAAGCCCAGCGGCATTACGAGCGCTACATCGGCCCGTACTTCACCCCCGACGGCAGGGTGGACTTCACCATCGCGCGGCAAGCGATCGTCGCGGTCGCGACCGAACTCGGCGTTTCCTCCATAGCCGCCGATGAGATCTATCAGCCGGCCCAGTGAAGCCCAGCTGCGGATTCGAACGCCTGACCTACTTCATCCGATCCAGTGCTCAATCGGCATGTTTGCAGCACCCTCACACTGGTAACGGAACTAATAGTTGGTACACCCCCAATAGCAGTTCTTAAACATCGATTGCACCGATGCGAAGGAGACAGGCCCATGACCCACTCCTCCGAAGGAAAAAGTATGACGACCGGCTCCGCGGTCGAACCCCTCGTTCAGGCAGATCAGCGCTCCGGTTCCTTCGTTGAAGGCTCACCGGCGCGGCGGGGTTGGACGCTGTTCGTTGCCTGTGCCGGTGTGGCGTTGGTCATCGCGTCGATGATCGCGCTGAACACCGCCTTGAGCGATATCGCGGCGGCCACATCAGCCACCCAGACGCAAATGGCCTGGGTGGTGGACAGTTACACGCTCGTTCTGGCGTGCCTGCTGCTGCCGGCGGGGGCAATCGGTGACCGCTACGGTCGACGCCGCGCCTTACTGATCGGATTGGCGATTTTCACGGTGGCATCGTGCGCGCCACTGATTTTCGATACTGCGCTGCAGATCATCGCCGGACGAGCAGTTGCCGGTGCCGGTGCAGCGTTTGTGATGCCCGCGACGCTGTCGTTGCTGACAACGGTCTACCCGGCGGAGGCCCGCACCAAGGCGGTCGGCATCTGGGCCGGTGTCGCCGGTTCGGGCGGTGTGATCGGCTTGCTTGGTACCGGGCTATTGCTGCACTTCTGGAAATGGCAGTCGATCTTCTGGATGCTCGCGGGCTGCGGAGTGGTGCTGTTCTTGCTGGCACTGACCGTAGCGGAGTCGCGCAGGCGCGATGCCCCGCCGCTGGACCGGCCCGGTGCGGTAACCATCGGAGCGGCGGTCGCGGTGTTCGTCTTCGGCATCCTGCAGGCGCCGACTCACGGCTGGACAAACCCACGCGTGTATGGCTGCCTGATCGGCGGCGCTGTCCTTGCGGTGGTGTTCGGGTTCATCGAGCTTCGGCGTCGACAACCGCTGCTCGACGTCCGCTTGTTCCTCAACCCCGACTTCGGCACCGGAGCGGCGGCGATCACGGTGGTGTTTTTGTCCACCTTCGCGCTGTTCTACCTGATTGCGCAGTACATCCAGCAGGTGCTCGGTTACTCCGCGCTGCAGACTGCGTTCGCCTTGAGTCCGCTTGCGCTGCCACTGCTCACCTTCTCGGTGCTTTCGCCCTGGTACCTGCCGAGGTTCGGGCTGCGGACGGTGATTTTCACCGCGATGCTGCTGGTTTCGGTGGGCTTTTTGTGCATGCGCACGCTCGGGGTGCACGCTTCGTTCTTCGACTTGTTCTGGCCGCAATTGGTGATCAGTTCGGGCTTCGGCTTGGCCACGGCACCGACGACGTCGGCGATCATGAGCGCCGCGCCCGACGAAAAGCAAGGTGTGGCCTCGGCGGTCAACGACGCCACACGCGAGGTGGGCGGCGCATTGGGGGTCGCTCTGGCCGGGTCCATACTGGCCGGCAGCTACAGTCATCACATTGCCACCGGATTGACCGCATTTCCGCAAGGCATCCGCGGTCCGGCTTCCGATTCCTTGACGCACGCGCTTGCGATAGCCAATCGTCTTGGACCCCAAGGACATCAGCTTGCCGCGGTCGGCAAAAACGCGTTCGTAGCGGCGATGAACTCGTCATTTCTGGCCATGGCCGCCGTTGTCGGCGTCGCGGCCGTGCTGGTGCCTTTGTTCGCCCCCGGGCGCGATGGCGAGCAATTGCGTGCGGTGCGACACCTTCGGGAACTGCTTGGCACGCGGCTCCCTAAGCGACTGGGAAGCGCGTCTCGTTGAACGAAGCTGACCCGAGGTCGTCCCACGTTTAATCCCCGGATCACAGGTGGTGTAGCCACTGGCCGGATGCTCTCTGGGCAGCTGCTATTGCCCGCCTGTTTGCCGCGCCGCGGTCGGCGCCAGCCGGTGACGCAGGATCGGCAATCCCGCCCCCTCCAGCAAGCCGACCAGCGCGGTGCGGCCAGCGACGGTCATCATCAGGGCCGCAACCGGTCCCCGAATGTTGGCTCCTTTCCCCCATACTCGGTCAATATCGGTGCTCTCCAAACGGATACCGCGTAGTTGCCCAAGTGGCACGAAGCCGAACGGCCACGGGCCTGTTAAGAAATCCAGGGCAAGCGCTGCGTGGACTGGAGCCGGGTTGAGCGGCAAACCCAGCGGGATCCTTATGTCGCCGCTATGGACGAGAACATCGGCGAGCGGGTCCAGCGGTCCGAAGAGTGGCGGACTGATCGGGCAATCGGCGTACCGACGCAGGCCGGCAGCGATCTCCGGGGCCGTCATCTGCGCCCGACGTCGCGCCAGTTCATCAATCGCGCGAGCCAGACTTGCGCGGCGGACCGCTAGCCGCAGAAACGCAGGAAGACCATCAGCGATCGTGCTGAGAACATGGGCGGCGACCGTCTTGATGTCCCAGCCCGCGCAAAGGCTTGGCGTCGCCAGCTGCCTATCGTCCAGGCCATCAATCAGACTCGCGATGTGGCGCCGCTCATCCGCCACAGCCGAAAAGACATATGCGCGTTCTGTTTTCACTGAGTGCTGATCGCGATCAACCTTAAAGCCGGCTCCAGCGCCGCCTATCCAGTGCGTACAGCCAGGGCAATGTCAAAAACGGTGTCATGTACCAGATGTCGAAAACCCACCAGCCGGTGACGCCGAAGACACTCGACCCGAAGCGCGCCGGGAAGTTCACCACCATATTCACGATGTAGCCCAGCCATAGCATCACATAAGCCCAGCTGGTGATGATCATCCACCGGTATCCCCACCGCTTCAGCTTGATGAAGCCGTACGCCGCCACCATCCGGGCGGGGAATACACCCAGAATGCAGAAGACCTCCCAGCTCTTCTCACCGGCGGCTGCCGAGCCGCCAGCCCACAAGCTGTTGTAGTCGAGGTAATACGCGGCGTCGGCCAACCGGCCCCAACCCGTGAGTCCCCATTGCACGAGGCGGGTGTCGTGTGCCCACAAGTCCAGCGACCATCCGAGGAAGTTGGCGGCAGCGTCGGTCATGGCGAAAATTCCGAACAGTGTGACCGCGGCGGGGCGGACAAACTCCCCAGAGGCCTTTGCCCGTGCGGTTTTGAGGAATCCGATCGCGATCACGACCAGGCC
>JAFAQO010000515.1 GCA_019246375.1 Mycobacterium sp.
CACCCCGACCCGGGCCGCCGCGCTGGGCTGCACGCTGCGGTAGTGTTCGATCACCGTTGGGCTCAACTTGCTTGCCGTTCCCGCGGGGATCAACCGCTCGACGAAGAAATTGCGCTGCAGAATCGCGTACTGCAGCGGCGGGCTGGACATCACCTTGCTGAAGGCTTTCATCCGCAGCGTGTCCGATGGCCAGAACCAGGTGTTGCCCAAGATCACGCCGCGCACGCGATCCGCGCGCGCCGCCGCGACCGCCATGCTGATCGGACCGCCCCAGTCCTGACCCATCGTCAGGTAGCCGTCAAGACCGAGATGATCCACCAGCGCGCCCACTACCCGGGCATGCTCGTCGATGGTGTAACCAAATCCCGGCGGTCGCTCGGATAGCCCGAAACCCAGATAGTCCACTGCGATGCAGCGGAAGTGGTCGCGCAGGGCGATGACGATGTCGCGATACAAGAAGCTCCACGTCGGGTTGCCGTGGCAAAACAGGATCGGTGGCCCTTTGGCAGTAGTCGAGCCTTCATCGACGTAGTGCACGCGGCCCCAGGCGCTGTCGAACCAGTGCGATGCGAACGGATACAGCGCGGGATCGGGGGCGAAATCGACGTTCATTGCGCTTCCTTCGAGCCGCTCAGCTTAAGAAGGTGTTCACCGCGTCAGCCAGGTCAGGGGAGGCCGACGTCGCCACGTTCCGATAGCTGCCGCCGCTGAGCTTGGCGACGGCTTCCCAGGTAGCGCGGTCAGGGTCATCGCCGAAGTCGATGATGTTGACCGCGACCGGTTTGGCGGGGTCTACGCTCTGGCGGATGAAATCTTGCAGTCCCGGTCCGTCGAGGGTCTGATCGGTGTGCGGTCCGGCGGTAAGCACCAGGACCGAATTCTTCTGGCCGGCACGGAAATTGGCCAAGGCGTCCGGGTAGACCAACCGCAGCGTCGTGAAGGACACTGCTCCGCCTGCCGACGAAGACTGGTTGTCCAGCGCTGCCTTGAGCGCAGCCGAGCGCGGCTGTCCGTCGACCGGGTCGGCCAGCGGCCCGGCCGCTACCTCTGATCGGCCTTCCATTCCGTCGAACTTCCATAGCCCGACGACCGAGTTCGACGGCAGCATGCCGACCCGGTTGCTCAGCGCGGCGACCACATTGGCCAGCCTCGGCTTTCCGCCGTCATCGGTGGTCATCGACTGGTCGAGCATGATGGTGGACGCCGGCGCGGCCGCCGGCGCGATCAACGCGTCGGCGAGCGCGGCCTGCATCGCCTCGTCACCCACCGATAGCGTCGCAGGCAGCGCCGCAAAGCTGGCCACGTCGCTGTGTGGCGGGTTGACCCCTTGGGCGCGGAAACCGGCTTTGGCAAGGTCGTCGAGCTGGTCAGGCTTGTGCATGAAGCGAGCGAACGCGCTGGCCGCGGTGACCTGCTCCTGCGACAGCCACGAGCCGCTGAGCAGCACCGTCGGGTAGTCGGCGACCGCGGCCGGACCAGGTGGCAGCCAGGAAGTCAGAGTGTTCGTGGCATCGTGCAACGACTGCCCGCGCTGGAATAGCTGCTGCTCGGTGGTGACCACCGCATGCACCGGCGCTTTTGCCGGATCACCCGATTTCAGCAGCGCGTTCATCGCCTCGGTCAACGAGTTGTTGGGGAGCTTGGGTTGCGCGTCTATCAGCGTGCGCACCACGCCGCTACCCGCTGTCGCCGGGGCGCCGGACGGCACCGATGCCGCCGCCATCGCCTCGGTCGCCAGGTACGCGGCGTCGCTGTTGCCGCGGGTCGGCAATGCCAACTCCAGCGATCCCCAGCCCGGCAGTCCCAGCCTGCCCAGCGCGTCAGGGTTGCTCTGCAGTCCGGGCAACGTGGCCCAGCTTTCCTTGCCAAGCGCGTGCTGCAGTTGGGGGCGCACCACCAGCAATACCGGCGAGGTGACCAGTGAGCGACTGTCGGCGATGGTTTGCTTGCCCACGGTGGCCGATAACCGCGCCGCGGATACCGAGCTAGCTGGAATCCACAGGGCCGGGTGGTCGCCCAGCCCAGTGGGCCACTTACCGATGAAACCGTTGACGACAGCGTCCGAGTCGGCAGGCTTGACGCTCACTACCATGCAGCGGTCGCCGACCGGTGCTGCCGAGCGGTTGTAATCATCAGCGAAGCGCTGTACGTGTTCGGCAATCGACGGGTCCGCGACGACCGCGACCGTCTCCTTGCCGTCGACGCACCGCGCGGCCTCCTTCTGCGAGCGGTTGGACAAGGCGTCGCCGAGGAAGCGCCACATGATCACCGCCGCGACCACCACGACGACCGTGACCAGTGCCGCGATCACGCCAACGCTGACACCGCGCCGTCCGCCCTCGCTGCGGTGGCCACCACGCCACCCGTCACCACCGCGATCGCCACCGCCGGCCGGCGGCGGGGGAGAAGGCGGGAGCGACTCAGTTCCGGGGAAGTCGGGGTAGTCCTCTGCATCGTCGACCGCATAGCCAGTGTCGTCGTCAGAGGACGAATCGGCGCCGGGGCAGCCGTCGTGACCGGCACCGCCTTCGGCGACACCGTGGTCGGCGATGTCGTCGCCAGAGTCGTGTTGGCCGGGCTGGTCGTCTGGCAACTCCTCAGTCGATTCGCCGGCGGAAGCCGCGGGTCGGCGCTTGCTGTGTTTACCCATGCTGGGCCTTAAACTCACGACGGCGCCGGTGCAGAATCGGCTCGGTGTAGCCGTTGGGCTGCTGCGTACCTGACAGGATCAGTTCCTCGGCGGCCAAAAAGGCGATGCTGTCATCGAAGTTGGGCGCCATCGGCCGGTACGCCGGATCGCCGGCGTTCTGTTGATCCACCATCGGCGCCATTCGCTCCAGACTGGCCCGCACATCGGTTGCGGTGATTACGCCGTGCCGAAGCCAGTTGGCCAGCAACTGACTCGAAATTCGCAGCGTGGCGCGGTCTTCCATCAACGCCACATTGTGGATGTCGGGTACTTTCGACGACCCGACGCCCTGGTCGATCCAGCGCACCACGTAGCCGAGAATCGACTGGCAGTCGTTGTCGACCTCTTCCTTGATCTCCTCTGACGCCCAGGCCAGCCCTTTGGCCAGCGGAATCGTCAGCAGCTGGTCGACGGTGGCGCGCCTTTGACCCGCCAGTTCCTTTTGCACCGCGACGACGTCGACCTGGTGATAGTGCAGTGCGTGCAAGGTGGCCGCGGTGGGCGACGGCACCCAGGCGGTGCTCGCGCCGGCGCGGGGCTGAGCGATCTTCTGCTCGACCATGTCGGCCATCAGCTCGGTCATCGTCCACATGCCCTTGCCGATCTGAGCATGACCGGCGAACCCGGCGGCCAGGCCGACGTCGACGTTGTTGTCCTCGTAGGCGAGGATCCATGGCTGGCTCTTCATGGCGCCCTTGCGCACCATCGGGCCGGACTCCATCGAAGTGTGAATCTCGTCGCCGGTGCGGTCTAGGAAACCGGTGTTGATGAACACGATCCGGTCGGCGGCCGCCTTGATGCAAGCCTTCAAATTGAGTGTGGTACGCCGCTCCTCGTCCATGACGCCAACCTTGAGGGTCGTCTGCGGCAATCCGAGGATGTCCTCGACCCGGCTGAACAGCTCGGCGGTGAACGCGACCTCGTCGGGACCGTGCATCTTCGGCTTGACAATGTAAATCGAGCCGGTGCGGCTGTTCACCAGCGGCCCAGTGTCGTCGCCGGCTTTCAGCCCGTGGATCGCGGTCAAGCCGGTGAACAGGGCGTCCATGATGCCCTCGAACACCTCGTTACCTTCGCCATTCTCGTTCTGGAAGATGATCGCGTCGTTGGTCATCAGATGGCCCACGTTGCGGACGAACAGCAGCGCCCGTCCGGGCAACTCCAGCTCGGTGCCGTCAGGCGCGGTGTACTGGCGATCCTGGTTGAGCACCCGGGTGAACCGGTCGCCGTCCTTGTCCACCTCAGCCGACAGGTCACCCTTGTTCAGACCCAGCCAGTTGCGGTAAGCGCGGACCTTGTCGTCGGCGTCGACGGCGGCCACGGCGTCTTCGAAGTCGATGATCGTGGTGACCGCTGACTCCAAAATCACGTCCTTCACGCCGGCGCTGTCGGTCTTGCCGATCGGTGATTCCGGGTCGATCAGGATCTCGATGTGTAGGCCGTGGTTGACCAACAACACCGAAGTTGGCGACTCCGCCTCGCCGGTGTAGCCGGCGAACTGGTCTAGGTCGGCCAGTCCGCTCGACAACTCGTCGCCCTGCAGTTCGACCAGCAGCTGGCCGTCGTCGACCTTGAAGCCGGTGGCATCGGTGTACGAGCCCGATGACAGCGGAACCGCGTCGTCGAGGAACTTGCGCGCGTAGGCGATCACCTTATCGCCGCGCACCTTGTTGTAGCCGGTGCCTTGCTCGGCGCCGTCGGCTTCGGGGATGACGTCGGTGCCGTAGAGGGCGTCGTAAAGAGAGCCCCACCGGGCGTTGGCCGCGTTCAGCGCAAACCGGGCGTTAGTGACCGGCACTACCAGCTGCGGGCCGGCCGTCGTGGTGATCTCCGGATCGACACCTGAGGTGGTGATGGTGAAGTCGTCGGGTTCTGGCTGCAGATAACCGATTTCGGTGAGGAACTCGCGGTACGCCTCCGGCTCGTGGGGCGCGATGATGCGCTGCCGATGCCACCTGTCGATCTGGGCCTGCAGCTCGTCGCGGCGGGTGAGCAGCTCCTGGTTGCGCGGAGTGAGGTCGGTGACGACCTTGTCGACGCCCGCCCAGAAGCTGTCCGGGTCGATGTCGGTGCCGGGCAGGGCCTCGTTGTTCACGAAGTCGTACAGCACCCTGGCGACGCGCAAGTTCCCGACCGACACGCGATCAGTCATCGTTCCTCCCTTACTGGCAACCAGGCCAGCTTACCGGCCGGAATCGCGGCTACTCGCGGCGCAATCGCAGGTCACACCCGGCCAACAGCGCCGCACGCAGCGGCGTGGCACGCTGCGCGATCGCGCTCTGGCAACGCACGTACTCGACTCGGCCGGCGTGGTGTTCAACGGCGATCGGCGAATATCCGTAGTCGGGGAGATCATACGGGCTGCCCCGCATGTCGACTTCGCGGGCTGCCGCGCCAACGGCAGACAGTCGAGCAGCAGTCGGAGCCGATCAGCGGCACCGACGAGGTATGCGTACGCTCCCACACATGGAGCTACGTCGGAAGCGAGTACTCGTTACCGGGGCGTCACGAGGCATCGGCGAGTCTCTCGCTCATGGCTTCGCCGGGGCGGGTGCGACGGTCGCGTTGGTCGCCCGGACGAAGGACGCGCTACAGGCGCTTGCGGCAGACCTCGGCGGCACCGCCCACCCCGCCGACCTATCCGATCCGACCCAGGTCTCTACCCTCCTTAATCAAGTCGAGGAAGAAGCTGGGCCGGTCGATGTCCTGGTGAACAACGCCGGCATCGGGACCCCCGCCGACTTCGCCATCGCGTCCAGCGACCATCTGCGCCAGATCACGGAGGTAAATTACCTGGCCCCCGCCGAGCTGTGCCGACAGGCCATCCCCCGGATGCTGGGGCGCGGCGGCGGGCACATCGTCAACGTTTCATCGATGGCCGACTCTGGCGTGATGCCCGGCCTCGCCGCCTACTCGGCGTCGAAGGCGGCGCTTTCCCACTTCACCGCGGGGCTGCGGGCCGACCTTCGCGGGTTGTCGATCGGCACCACCCTCGTGGAACTCGGGCCGATCTCTACCGACATGCTCGCCGAGACCGAGGACTACGAGCCGACGGCCAAGGCCTTCCAGCGCTTCTACCAGATGCGGCTCCTGGTCGACATCCCCCGCGAGAAAGTGGCCGACGCGGTCGTCGAGGCCGTACAGAAGGATCGAAGGCACGTGCGGATTCCTAAGCGAGCCGCCCTCTTTCCGATACTGTGCGAAGTGCCGCGGCGCACCGCAGAAGTGTTGCTCACCGGTGTCCCAAACCGAGTGAAGTAGCTACCGACTAAGCGATGCCCGCCCGAAACATCGTCGTCGCTCCGTTAGTCAGCATGAGAATCGTTCTCGCCCCGCAGGACTGGTTGCAGCGCCGCGACCGCCATCAAAGCCGTGTGACAAAGCTGCTTGGGCCGTATCTTCAGCGGCGCGCCGAAGGTCAATCCGACCCGGTCGTCGACTTCCTGTTCACGTACTACAACCTCACGCCAGGGCAGCTGCGGCGGTGGCATCCAGGATTCGCGGTGACCTTGACGGGTCCGGAGTCGCGTGAATACCAGAATCGCCGAGGCTATCGCCGCACCGACTTAGGCGTGGCCGTCGACCCCGGGTACCTGGCCCGACGCCGGCTGACCGTCGAGTACGTCGCCCAACTCATGGCGGCCACCTTGGACCGGCCCGTCCACCTGGCGTGCTTTGGGCTTCATGAGTGGGCGATGGTCTACCGGGCCGAACTCGAGCAGCTGCGTCACAGCGTGCCGCTTCGGCTGGGCCGTGACGGCACCGACGCCGTGGTGGAGTCCATGCCGTTGCGGTGCACGCACTTTGACGCCTTCCGGTTCTTCACCGAGCCGGCTCGGACCAGAAACGCCCAGCAACTGAGCCGGCAGGGGCAGGCGGCGACCGAGCAGCCGGGCTGCCTTCATGCCGGGATGGATCTGTACCGATTCGCCGCCAAGCTGCTGCCGCTGGTCGACTCCGATCTGCTGATGGACGCCTTCGAATTGGCCTATGCCGCACGCGAGCTCGACATGCGTGCGAGTCCCTACGACCTGCGCACATTCGGGTACGAAGCTGTGCCGGTTGAGTCGGCCTGTGGGCGGGCAGAGTATGTACGACAGCAAGCCGCATTAGCGAAGCGCTCGGCTACCGTCAGGTTGTCACTGCTCAGGCGGTGTGAAGAATTGCTGGCACGGCTTCGGACCTCCGGCGCGTCGTGGTCACCGCTTCAGCCGCGGTGAGTCCCGTCCCGCACCGTGCCGACCAGGTCTTCCACCAGGTCCTCCAGCGCCACCATCGCGACCACGCGGTCGTCGTCGTCGGTGACCAACGCCAAATGGCTCTTGGTGCGCCGCAGCCGCGACAGCGCCTCGGCCAGCGGCATTGACTCGGGAACCTGTGGCAGCGGCCGGACTCTCGCCAGGTCGATCCGTGCGCCCGGGTCGTCGCCGAGTGACAGCACGTCCTTGATGTGCAGGTACCCGATGAACCTGCCGTCCAGATTCACTACCGGGAACCGGGAGTAACCGGTCTGTGCCAGCGCCTGCTCGACCGCACCAACCGTGGGTCCCGAGCCGGCCGCGGCCACCCGTACCGCGCAGATTTCGCCGACCGGCACCGCGACGTCGCCGACGATACGGTTGCGGATCTGCAGGGCCCGAGTGAGCCGGGTGTGCTCCTCACGATCCAGCAAACCCTCGGACACCGATTCGGCGATCATCTCGCTCAGCTCGACCGTGGAGACGGTGATGTCGAGCTCGTCACGGGGCTCCACCCGAAGGGCACGCAGTATCAGGTTGGCGCACCGGTTGTAGAACGCAATGAACGGGCGGGCGGCCCGCACGTAAACCAGGTACGGCGGGATCAGCAGCATCGCCGCCTTCTCCGGTCCGGCGATGGCGATATTCTTCGGCACGATCTCGCCGAGCAGCACGTGCAGCGTCACCACGATTGCCAGCGCGACAACGAGGGACGCCGTGTGCAGCAGCGCATCCGGCAGGTACAGCAGGCCGAACGGTGTCCGCAGCAGATCGGCGACCGCCGGCTCGCCGATCCGGCCGAGCAGGATGGAGGC